>JBAZHS010000090.1:4525-5336 GCA_041652275.1 Parachlamydiales bacterium | reverse complement strand
TCCAAGATCTGCCTGAGC
Source organism: Parachlamydiales bacterium (assembly GCA_041652275.1). Taxonomy (GTDB): domain Bacteria; phylum Chlamydiota; class Chlamydiia; order Chlamydiales; family SM23-39; genus JBAZHS01. The sequence continues at coordinate 5,318 of JBAZHS010000090.1, read as the reverse complement.
GCTTCGGCCCTGCGTTGAAAAAAGGCTTGCCAGTAAGCCTCTTCGACAGGTGCTTTTAAAATGGTTTTCAGCCTTTCCAGCTGTTCGTCAATCCTCTGGTCGAATGTTAGCCAGTCATAAATGCCGCGGCTTTGGTTTTTTAAAAGCTGGTTCTCCAAAAGCAGTTTTTTTTCTTGAGGTCCGCTTTTCAAAGCTGCGGAAGAGCCGGAAACAGCTTTTTTTTGAGCCAGGCGATGGTGAAAATGGTTCAAAAAACTCCAGGAAGGCGCCAAAGCGCCGATAGCCAAAGAGCGGATTTTTTCCTGAACCGGACGCTCCAGGCTCAAGCCAAAAAAAAGCAGGGAAGCTAAAAAAACAAGCGGCAGGTAAGGATGGGCTTTTTTCATAAAACCGCCTCGATCGCCTTAACCACATAAGCTAAATTCTTGTCGCTAAGGCCGGCCATGTTGATCCGGCTGGAATCGGGCAGATAAAGGGCAAATTTCTGTTTTAAAAGGACGACTTTTTCCACATTCAGGCCCAAAAGCGAAAACATGCCTTTTTGCCGGTTCAAATAAAAAAAATCCTTTTTCTTCAGGGCCAAAGCCAGCTTATGGCGGCAAGCGACAATCCTCAAGCGCATCAGCTCAATTTCTTTTTGCCATTCTTCTTTCAATTCGGGGTTGGATAAAATTTCCGCTACGATCTGGGCGCCGAAAGCTGGCGGATTGGAAAAATTGGCGCGGATCAGGGCCTTGGTCTGGGAAGCAATCTTTTCTTTGCTTTCTTGAGAAGAACTAACAAAAAAAAGGGC
>JBAZHS010000090.1:0-4515 GCA_041652275.1 Parachlamydiales bacterium | reverse complement strand
CCTATGCTTATAAAGCGAGAACTTCTTGGAAGTTGAATAGGCCACCAAGAACTCCAGGTTCATTTCCAAAAAAACTTTTAGGGCTTTCGCATCTTCTTCCACGCCATCGCCGAAACCCTGATAAGCAAAATCCAAAAAGGGCAGATGCTTTTTGTTTTTGAGGACTTTAGCCAAAGTCTGCCAGTTATGGTAGTTCAGATCGGCTCCGGTGGGATTGTGACAGCAGGCATGGAAAAGCAGCAGGCTCTTTTCCGGCAGGTTTTCCACAAAAACGAGCAGTTTGTCAAAACTCAGGGAATGGCTGGCTAAATCATAATAAGGATAGCTGCCCACTTCCAGTCCGCTATTTTCAAAGATCTGTTTGTGGTTGGCCCAGGTTGGATCCGGCAGATAGATCTTCTGTCCGATGAAACGCTTTAAAAAATCACCGCCAAGCCTGAGGGCCGAAGTGCCGCCGACCGTTTGGGCCCCATAGATCTGGGAGCGCCTTTCTTTAAAGGCCTCTTCCGAAAAAAGCAGTTTGCCAACCTCGTTTAAAAAAAGCGGCAATCCGTCAATCGGCAGATAGTCCGGCCTTAAATCGGAAGAAACAACCTTTTGGGCAGTCTTGCGCACCACCGGCAAAAACTCGCTTTGCAGCTTTTCATTTTGATAAATGCCGACCGTTAAAAAAACCTTTTCTTCCCGGGGATCCAGATTGAACTGGTTTCTCACCCCAAAGATCGGATCTTCTTTTGCCACTGTCAAATGATCAAAAAACATAAAGTACCAAGCCTCGCTTTTAAATTCCCGTCATACAAGGGACATTGATCTAAAAAACATTCTAAAAAAAAAAAGAAAAAAAAGCCCTAAAATAGACGGAAAGCACAGGAAAGCCAGCCGCCGGATCCAAAACAGGAAAACTGAAAAAAAGCTACTGTAAAAAGAGCAGAAACTCTTTAACTCCATTATACCCTTGTCTTTAAGCAAAAAAACGGTCTTAGAATCCTGTTCGCTTCCCTCTCTATTAAAAACAGGCCCTTTTCCCCTTCCCAAAACAAGGCCGTCCAAATTAAAACCGGAGCCGGTGCAGAATAATTTTAAAAAAAACAGTAATTTATTTTTTTAGACTTTTCACAAAAGACTGTTCCCTTTAAAATTTTGAACATCCAGATGGGGTGTTAGCTCAGTTGGTAGAGCGCGACAATGGCATTGTCGAGGTCATCGGTTCGATCCCGTTACACTCCATTTTTTTCCGGTTTTAAATTTTAAGCTGAATTTTTCATACAAAAAAAACTAAAAATTCCGTAAACGAATCCAAGAACGGCCCACAACTCAAAAAAATCTTTTACTCTCTTTTGTCGAAAAAGACCTTAATGCCAAAACACTTTTAAATTTTTCTGGAAAAATTTTTCTATTATTTTTCTTGTGTCAGACGAATTAAACTACAAATCAGCCAGCTTCAATCAAATCCAAAAAGGCCTGCAGGCGCTTGGCCCTGGTCGGATGGCGGAGCTTTTTTAAAGCCTTGGCTTCAATCTGCCGGACCCTTTCCCTGGTCACACCGAAACGAACTCCGACTTCTTCAAGGGTTTTCGGCTTGCCGTCCAAAAGTCCGAAGCGTTCGATGATCACCGTTCTTTCACGATCCGTCAGAGTTGAAAGCACTTCGCCCATTTTGTCTTTTAAGATCGAATAGCCGGTCGCTTCAGCGGGCGACTCGATCGCGGTATCTTCCAAAAAGTCGCCGAACTGGCTTTCGCCGCCGTCGCCGACTTCCGATTGCAAGGAAATCGGGTGCTGGGCGATCTTGTAGATCTCGCGGACCCTGTCGGGCGTTAAGCCCAGTTCGCGGGCCAGCTCTTCAGGGGTAGGTTCGCGTCCAGTTTCCATCATCAGTTTTTTTGCTCCGCGGAGAACCTTGTTGATTGTTTCAATCATGTGGACGGGGATGCGGATAGTGCGGGCCTGGTCGGCAATCGCGCGGGTTACTGCCTGGCGGATCCACCAGGTGGCATAAGTCGAAAACTTGTAGCCCCGGCGATATTCGAACTTTTCGACCGCTTTCATCAAACCCATGTTGCCTTCCTGGATCAGATCCAAAAAAGACAGACCGCGGTTGGTATATTTTTTAGCGATCGAAATTACCAGGCGAAGGTTGGATTCCACCATTTCACGCTTGGCTTCCTGGCTTTTGTCCATCCAGCGCTGGAGCATCTTAACATCTTTTTTAAAATCCGTCAAAGAGCGGCCGGCGGCCAGTTCTTTCTTGTAAAGCTTGCGTTTGGCGGCATAGAGCTTAATAGCAGCGAACTTGTTTTTTTCAGCACGGGGCGTAAGATCGGAAATTTCTTTTTCCAACTGCAGAAAACGCTCGTAGGAAGAAAGGATCACCTCGCCGAAATCTTCAATCACGTTGTGGCGGAAATGAAACCGCCGAAGATAGGCCTGGGAGCGGATCCGGGACTTTTCAATTTCTTCTTGCAGTTTGAGCGCGCTTTCTTCTTTCAGTTTCGGATCTTTCAGGCGCACCAAAAAATCCTCTAAGAGCTGGTCTTCTTTTTCCAAAAGCAGGCATAGCTTGGGCAAAAGGTTCAGATAGAGGTTCTTGTCTTCGATCTCCTTTTCCGCAATAATCTTGTCAAAACGCTCTTTGCCGGTAGCCAGATAGCTGGCGATCGAAGTCGCTTCTTTAATGCAATAGCGGAAACGCATAATGATCTTTTCGATTTGGATCTGCGCTTTTTCAATCCGCTTGGAAATTTCCACTTCTTCTTCCCGGGAAAGCAGGGGCACGGAGCCCATCTCTTTCAAATACATCCGGACCGGATCGTCCGAAGAACCCTCCGTTTTTTTCGGCAGGGCCTCCATCTCCTTGACTTCCTTGCGCTTTTCTTTCAGCCGTTCGACTTCCGCCTGGTTTAAAATCTGGATGTCCAACCCGGACAGAAAGATCAAAACCTGATCGATCTGCTCGGGAGCGTCAAAACTCATCGGCAGAATTTCGTTGATCTCTTCGTATGTGAGATAGCCCTGCTGTTTGGCTGTTGAGACCAGCTCTTCAATTTTCTGCTGGTGCTGCGGATTGGCAAAGTAATCAAAAGAATTGGACATGCTCTCCTAAGAAAATATAATCAAAGCATAAGATAATTTTGAAGGAAAAGGGAATGATTTGCAAGGAAAAAGCCTTTTTAAAAAACACTTTGGCCAACCTGGGCAAACAAAAGCCGAAAAGCGCTGAAAAAATTCAAAAAAAAAGTTGACGAAAAAGCTGCCTTTGGCCTTAAAAAAAGCCCTTTAGGTTCAAAAAAAAATTTGATCTTTTGACTAATTAATGAAGACTTCCTATAATAAATGATCTTTAAAAAATAAAAAAGGATCTTTCATGAACGCTGAAGATAAAAAAGAACCAACTGAAGCCAATGCAGCACCAGCTCCGGCTGTTAAAGCAACCGCCCCAAAAGCTGAAACCAAAACTGAAAAAGCACCGGCCAAAACCGCCAAAAAGAAATTTTCCAAGCTTACTTCCGCCAAAAAACGGGACCTGCAAAATGAAAAACGCCGTCTTGCCAACCGCCAGAATCTTTCCAAAATTAAAACCGGTCTTAAAGACCTTTCCCAGACAATCGAAAAAAAAGATGCCGTTTTGTCCAAGCAAAAGCTCTCTTCCATATATAGCCTTTTAGATAAAGGCGCCAAAAGCAAGCTGATCAAGAAAAACAAAGCCAACCGGCTCAAGTCCAAATTGACCATGCTTTTGCAAAGCAAAGCTTAAACCTTAAAAAATCGTTTCAGGGTTGTTCGGGAAGTCCAAAGCCAAAGTTTGTTTTTGGCTCTGGTAATTGCCGTGTAAAGCAGCTTCCATTCAAATTTTTCGCTGCCCTCAGGCAAAATCAAACCAACTTCATGATATTCGCTGCCCTGGCTTTTATGGACAGAAAGGGCAAAGCCTAAATCATAGGCGTCCAAAAGATAAGGAGAAATTCTTCTTACACGGCCGGCTTCATCGGCAAAATAAGCCGCTCCCCGAAAAATAAAGCCCATCTCTCCGTTAAACAGTTTTTGCCGGTAATCGTTGCGGGCAATCACAATCGGCAAAGGCAGATCACGGCCCAGAAGCTTTTTAATTTCAGCATTTAAAGTTTCTGTACCCAAAGGTCCAACGCGTAAAGCCGAAAGCAGGCGAAAATCATTTAAACGCGCCATTATGGCTTCGGGCTCTTTCAGTTCCTCGAACAGCGCCCGGTAAGTGTCCGCCGCTTTTTTTACCAGTTTTTTTTGGTTTTCCAAAAAACCGTCTTCTTCCAGCCAGACCACTTCCGTAAGGTTTTGTAAAAAATCCGGCCAGAGCTGTTTTTTTAAAGCCTGCGCCATTTTCGGCAAAGCGGGATTTTGAAAACGGAAATTCTGTTCCGTTTCCAAACTAAAAATTATTTCCGGATAAGAAGCAAAAAAATCCAAAACCGACCGGCTTTCGACCGGCGGCAGCTGGTAGGGATCGCCTAAAAAAAGCACTCTGGACGAAGAGGGAAGGGA
>JBAZHS010000089.1:0-5355 GCA_041652275.1 Parachlamydiales bacterium | reverse complement strand
GAAGAGCACCACACCACGGTTTTAAGAAAGATGATCCCGCCGCCCAACACCCTGATCAAAGAAAAGCTGGCCCGTTTCAAAAATGAAGAGTTTTTTGAAAAAAACCTGCTGCCTTCTAAAGAGGCGCCGGAAACCCAGGACGATGCTTCGGTCGAGCTTTTAAAGCATGAGCCCAAAGCGGAAGAGATCAAGGCCGAAGAGACTCCGCCTGCCGCGGAAGAAAAAGGTCTTGATTCCTAAAGGAAGTCCCCGGTAAACTTTTTTTTCTTTAGCTCGGATGGTGGAATGGTAGACACAGAGGACTTAAAATCCTCTGGCTGAATAAGCCGTGCTGGTTCGAGTCCAGTTCCGAGCATTTTTTTTCAAGAAATTCTTTTAGACATTAATCTCCAAAGTAAATATTCTAAAGAAAAGATTTATCCTTACAAGGAGAAGAGCATGATGTCTTTTATTAAACGCGCCTCCCTGCTGTTTTTAGCCTGGGGGCTGACCGTAGGTCTTTACAGTCAAGAAGAACCCCTTGCCTATGAGTCCGGACACAGCGTAACGGCTGATCAGATGGCCTCCGGCTACAATGCTCCTGGAAGGATTGATTTGAAAGACGGCTGGAACCTTTGGATGACCGGCTCGTTCATTTACTGGCAGGCCTTGGAGCAGGAGCTTTATCTGGCCAGAAGCGAGGTCTCGTTCTTAGATGGCTATCCAACCCACCAGAAATACTACGATATGAGCTTTGGCTTCAAACCCGGCTTCAAGGCCGGCTTGGGCTTTTCTTTCGACCATGACGGCTGGGAGCTGTTTACCAGATACACCTGGCTGCACATGCAGAACAAAACTTCTTATTCTAATTTGGACAGTACCTATGTCATCATTCCTTCGTTTTATTTGTATAGCCCGACTTATACCGACGGCACGCTTTCCTACGCCCGCTCCAGATGGCACCTTTCGGTCAATATGATCGATCTGGAAATGGCCCGTTCTTTCTATGCGGGAACCAATCTGGTCCTGCGTCCCTTTGTCGGACCGAAAGGCGGTTGGATCAAGCAGCGTTATTTGGAAACCCTTACCGTTAACAATGCTTCTGCCGGAGGAGATTACCGCCCTTACTACGATGGAAAGATCAAGTCCTGGAAAGTGGGAGCGAGGGCCGGCTGCAATCTGAACTGGTTCTTCTCGCATGATTTTAGAATGGAAGCCGACCTGGCTGCTTCTTTGCTTTATGCCCACTATCGCAGCAGTTTTACCAACTATTCGTTTAACTCGACATCTTACTATACTTTGACCGGTTTGAAAAAAGTGAACCTGGTGCAGCCTGTTTTTGAAACCGCACTGGGTTTTGGCTGGGGCGCTTATCTCGGCGATCAAAGATGCCACCTGGACCTTTCCGCTTTATATGAGTTCCAGGTTTATCTTTGCGAAAACCAGTTTCTCATGGAATACATTACGCATGAAAGCGGCGATCTGTATTTGCATGGTTTAACTGTTTCGATGCGTTTTGATTTTTAAGTAATTTTGGATTTTCAGTTTTAAAAAAGGGCTTTGCCTTCGGCAAGGCCCTTTTTCTTTTCAGGGATTTTTTTGAATTGGACCTTTGTTTTTTTCAGCAGTTTAAAAAATTAAAAAAAAATTCAACATAGTTATTTTTTGAAGACATTAATCGCTAGAATAAATATTCTGGAGAAAAGCTTTATCTTACAAGGAGAACGAAGATGGGTTCTTTGATGCAAAAATTGCTGCTGCTGTGTTTTTCCTGCGGCGCGGCTTTTGGTCTTTATAGCGCTAAAAAACCTGCAGAGCCGCTCCTGCAGCCGATTGTAGAAAGAGGGCATAGCCTTGAATCGGACCAGCTGAATCCGCTTTATAATTCTCCTGGCCGGATTAATTTAAAAGACGGCTGGAATTTCTGGCTGAATGGTTCTTTTATTTACTGGCAGGCCCTGGAAGAGAAGCTCGATCCGGCGCGGACCTACATCAGCTCCAGCGATGATTATGCCGGCACCAAAGACCAAAAATATTATGCCATGAAGTTTAAATTTAAGCCGGGCTTTAAAGTGGAAATGGGCAAGTCTTTCGATTGCGACGGCTGGGAGCTTTTAGCCCGCTATACCTGGCTGCATTTAAAAGACCGGGCGGCTTACCATCTGACACCTTCATATGCTGTTGAAACGCCCTTTTTTTACTGGCCGGGAGTTTATGCCACGGATGCGCAGATTTCAGTCAAGTGGCATTTAAAAATGGACCTTTTGGATTTGGAAATGAAAAAGGCTTTTTATGTTGGGACCAATCTAATCGTAAAGCCTTTTGCCGGACTTAAGGGAGGCTGGATCCATCAGCAGTACAACGATGACATGACCGCCTATGCCGCTGCACTTAATACTTTCTATCCTTATTATCACGGCAAAGTCCGTTCCTGGAAGGTTGGAGCCAGGGCCGGTTTGGATTTTTCCTGGCTTTTTTCGCCAGATTTCCGCCTGCAGGCCAATACGGCTTTGAATTTGCTCTATTCGCATTACCGTGCTTCGTACTCCCAATACAATCTGTTTATAACTGAATATACTTTTACCGGTTTGAAAAAGAAAAACCTGGTTCAGCCGGCCTTTGAAAGCGCTTTTGGTTTTGGCTGGGGCTCTTATTTTAACAATCAAAGGTGGCATCTGGACCTTTCCGCTTTATACGAGTTCCAGGTTTTCTTGAAAGAGAACCAGTTTCTTTTAGAAAATTTTATCTATAAATCGGTTTTTAAAAGAGGCGGCCTTTACACCCACGGTTTGACGGCAAGCCTTAAAGTTGATTTCTAGATTAAAACGCTTTCCGATAAAAAAACCCTTCAGTGGAAACTGAAGGGTTTTTTTTATTTTATTTTAAAACTTCTTTTAAAAATAAATCTTTTCTTCTTATTTAAATCTTAAACCTTTCTTAAATCTTATTTAAAAAATACCGTAACGGCAAAAATTGGTTATTTTTTTTTACAAAAGAAACCGGTTTCAAGCGGAGCATTTTAATGTTTAGACCTGATGATTTTTAGTATTTTTTTTGTTTGATTAAAATATTTTTACTACCTATATATAATTATTAAGCAGTCTTCTTATTATATGGGACGGAAGTTTTTTTTCCTTTTTAGCCTTGTTTGTTGCGGAACTTTTGTGTTTTTACCGGCTGCGCCGCCGCCGGTTCCTTCCGGCGGAGTAATTGAAAGGGAGCTGGAAAAAGAATATGAAGCCGAACCCCTCGAGCCGGAGCGCCGTCTTCCGGAAATCGAGATCGAGGTGCCCAAAGAGCAGCTTAAAATACCCGCAGGCCTAAAAGTTAAAATCAGCGGCCTTGAAATCAGGGGCAACGAAGCGCTCGCTTCCAGAGAAATTAAAAAAAGGCTGCAGCAGAGCTTCGGAAGTTTTGATCGGGCGCTTTCCATTGGCGAGATCTATGAATTGTGCCGGCAGATTGAAATTTTTTATGCGGAAAAAGGCTTTTTTTTAGCCCGGGCCTTTCCGCCGCCCCAGAAAATTGAAAAGGGCCTTTTGGTTATCGAGGTCTTGGAAGGCAAGCTGGGCCGTTTGAAGATCATTGGCAATAAGCATTACCGGGAAGCTTTTATCCTCCAGTATTTCGCTCCCTTTAAAAACCGGGCCATCAACTATGACCAGTTTTTACGCGCCTTGATGCTTTTAAATGAAAACAGCGACCTTGTCGCCGGCGCCCTTCTGGAAAAGGGACAGGAAGTCGGCCGGGTGGACCTGGTGATCCGGGTGCAGGACAAATATCCCGCCCACCTGTATTTGAACGGCAACAACTACGGACGGCTTTTAACCACCAGCGCTAGGGTCGGCGCCAGACTTGACAGCCGCCTTTTTGTCGACGGCGACAAGTTTTCCGTGGCTGAAGTGATCGGCTTTCCGGTCAGCGCTTTGTATTTTACGGATTTTTCTTACCGTTTTCCGGTCAACGCCCGCGGTACTTTTTGGGAACTTTCCTATTTAACCTCGCGCTTTCATATCCAGGAGCTGAAAGATCTGCATTTAAAAGGCCGCTCCGACATTGCCACCTTAAAAGTTACCCACGCCCTTCGGCGCGGCCGCTTTTTGAATGCGGACATCTTTGCTTATTTTGATTATAAGCAGATCAAGAACTACACGTTGGGGCGGGTAACTTCTTTTGACAAACTGCGCCCCTTGACTTTCGGCGTCAACCTCGATCACTTTTCTTTAAAGCTGGGCCGTAATTTTTTAATTTTAAGAACGGCTTTCGGCCTGCCGGGTTTCTTGGGCGGTTTAAAGGATCCTTCTGCTATCAGTTCAAGATCCGGCGCCCACGGCAAGTTTGTCAAGCTTAATCTGGATTACGATTGTTTAAGAAAACTGACCTACGACATGTTCTTTTTTTTACATAGCTCCGGCCAGTGGAGCCCGAACCGCCTGACCGTTCCCGAGCAGATCTATATTGGCGGCGCCGATACGGTTCGGGGCTTTTCCCTGGCCTCGGCGATGGGCGACAGCGGCTATTATTTTAATTTTGAATGGCGCTTTCCCTTTTTCGGTTTGAAGGATGTCAGCTTTTTCGGAGCCAAGAAGAAATGGAAGGAAATTCTGCAGTTTTCCGCTTTCTTGGATCAGGGCGGTGTTTTTTCCAAAGGCAATAGCCATAAGTTTGAAACCGGGGCGGGCCTGGGGGTCCGGCTGAACGCTTTCTGGTCTTTGGCTGTGACTTTTGAAGCCGGCTTTCCCTTAAACCACCGGGAAACGAACCGCAAGGCCTTCTTTTATTTAAAAATCACCGGGCAGCCCTTCTGATGAAAAACCTTTTGGCCAAAGTTTTTTTCGGGGCTGTAGCAGGGAGTTCGACGCTCTTTGCGCTGCCCCAGGGACACACGGTCGTTGCCGGCCAGGCGGAATTCTCTTCGCAAGAAAACAAACTGACAGTTTTAGCTTCCGACCAAGCCATTATCAACTACCAAACATTTAATCTTCGGGAAGGGGAAAAAATTGAGTTTGTCCAGCCTTCGGTCAAGGCCTGCCTTTTGAACCGAGTGGTTGGCGGTGACATCAGCCGGCTTTTGGGCGAAATCAGGTCCAATGGCCGGATCTTTCTCGTTAATCCCCAGGGGATTTATTTTGGAAGGGAGGCGGTGGTCAATGTCGGATCCCTGGTGGCCTCGACGCTTAATATCAAAGACGAGGATTTTTTAGCCGGAAACTACCGGTTTTTTCTTGAGCCGGGAGCGGAAAAAGCCAAAATTGTCAATGAAGGAAAGATTGCCAGCCTTGATCAGGGCTTTATCGGCCTGTTTGCCCCCATCATTGAAAACCGGGGCCCGCTTTTAGCCAAAGCCGAAAAAATCATTCTGGCCTCGGCGGAAAA
>JBAZHS010000088.1:0-5389 GCA_041652275.1 Parachlamydiales bacterium | reverse complement strand
AAAAAAACGGACTTCCAACCAGGCTGATGGCCTTTAGCGCCGCCAACGCCGAAACCGGCGCTACCGCCGATTTGGAAAAGCTCTCACTTCTAGCTGAAAAATACCGGATCCCGCTTTTAATCGACGGCGTAGCGCTTTTAGGCAAAAAAAACTTTTCTTTCCTGCCAGGCATTAGCGCCATGGCTTTTTCCGCCCACAAGATCCACGGACCTAAAGGGGCCGGCTTTTTAATTTTACGCCGCCACCTGCCCTGCCACGCGCAAATCTCCGGCGGTCCGCAGGAATACCAAAAAAGAGCCGGCACCGAAAATCTCTCCGGCATCCTGGGCATGGCCGAAGCCGTGGCTATCGCCCTGAAAAACCAGGACCGGAAGATTAAAAAAATGCAGTTTTTGCGCGATCTTTTTGAAGCAGAGCTTCAAGCCCAATTAACCATTCAGATCAACGGCCCCCAAAACCGCCTGTGCAATCTTTCCAACCTTGCTTTCGAAGGAATTTTAGCTGAAGATCTTTTAATCCGGCTCGATCAAAAAGCTGTTTTTGCTTCCCACGGCTCCGCCTGTTCAGCGAAAGCTTTCAAGGTCTCAAGAGTGCTTTTAAACATGGGCTACGAACCGAAAAGAGCCGCCAGCTCGATTCGTTTTTCCCTGTCAAAGCTAACCACCAAAACCGAAATCTTAAAAGCCGTTAAAATCATCGTCCAGCTCTGCCGAAAACTAAAAGCCGGCTAAAAAAACGGCTAAAAAAACAGCCATCTCCCGTCCCAGGTCAATGACAGCGTTTTTTAAGGCCAATAACAACTTCTATCTTGCCGAAGGCCCCGATTCCAGATCCGGCTTAAGAATTTTTTAAACTGGTTTTGGGCTGATTTTTGCCAACTGCTGCCAACTTCAGCGTTTTACCGTCTTCCGGTACACTTCAAGCAAACGGCGGCTGACCGTCTTTGAGCAAAATAAACCCGCGGCCGCGGCCGCTGCCAGGGCCAAAGAGCGCCTTTTGGAAGCAGACAACCTCAGCAGCCGGTCAATCATTTTTTTACCTTCTTCCTGCGATCTGATTAAAAAGCCGTTGACCCCATTTTTAATAATCTCTGGAGCAATTCCAACCGGATAGGCTACCGGGATTAAACCCTGCGACATACCTTCGACCAGGCTTAACGAAAATCCCTCGTAGCGGGAAGTAATCAATAAAATACCGCCGGCCTTGCCTTTAAGCAAATCCGGCAGCCGTTTTTTAGATAGGCGCGGATAAAACTGGTGGTTCGGGATTTTATTGTTAAGCCAGCCGGGCAGCTTGCCGTTTGAGACCGCTCCGATAGTATGCTTGGGAATTTTGGGAAAACTGCGGTAATAATCGATCAAACGGTCCAGCCCCTTGAGCTTTAAAGTAAAAGAGTCTACCCCCAAACGGCCAAGAAAAACCAAACAGGAAGAGCCCGAAATTTGCCCTGGCGGCCGGTCAAACCAGAAATCTTCAATCGCATTGGCAATTAAATGAATTTTTTCTCTTTTCACACCCACCGAAAGCAAATCATCCAAAACAATTTGGGAAGTCGCAATCACTGCATCGGCCTTCAAAGCAACCAGCTGTTCAATTTCCGCTATGTCGCGAAGCGGCCGGCGCGTTTTAAGGTTCAGCTCGGAGATCACCCCGGAATTTTTCAAGTCGGACCAGATCTTCCTTAACTCCGGCTCCAGGTCCTTGGCCAGGGGCACCGCTTTCAAAAAACCCCAGGAAGTCGAACCGAAATGGCTGACAACCGGAATCGACAGGGCCAAAAAGGCCAGGGGGGTATAGGTCGTGCCCTGGATTAAATCATATTTTAAAATGGCCCGGCTCTGTTCCAGAAGCGAATAAAAAAAAAGAATGTTGCGAAAGCCCTTTAAAGGCACCGGCGCTTCAAAAACCGGCCGTTTCGGATAAAAATTTTTAACCTTAACGGCCTCGGATCTTAGCCTTTCCACCATAAAATCATTAGCAAAATGAGCACCGGTCAAAAGTTTTTTATCGGTATGAATGAAGGCTATTTTCATTGGCCTTAATATATGATAAATAAAAAACAAATTCAACCCCTTATTTCAAAAAAAAACTGACCGGACAGAGCCCCAAAAACCACGGGAAAATTCAACCCTTTAAGGACAGGCCCGGGCTTTCACAAAAACACCGTTTTTTGATCCTGCCGAAGACCTCCGCCCACCCCAAAAAAACTTTTTCCTTGAAAAATCGGCCTTGCGGGAAACGTTTTTCGTATTTTCTACTTATTGCCTTTCTGCTATAATGACACAGTCCTAGACTTTAACCACCAAGGTAACCTAAGTGTTTGAAAATAAGCTTATTCGCAATATTGCAGTAATTGCCCACATTGACCACGGCAAAACGACGCTGCTGGACGGCCTTTTAAAACAGGCTGCCGTTTTTCATGTTCACGAAAAAATTCCGGAAAGGGTCATGGACAGCTATGACCAGGAAAAAGAACGGGGCATTACCATCTTTGCCAAGCACACCTCGCTTTTCTATCACGATTACAAGATCAACCTGATCGACACCCCAGGCCACGCGGATTTTTCCGGAGAGGTCGAACGTGTTTTGGACATGGTCAATTCCGTCTTGCTTTTGGTCGATGCTAAAGAAGGCCCAATGCCGCAAACCCGCTTTGTGCTGATGAAAGCCTTAAAAAAGGGACTTTGCCCGATTGTCGTCATCAATAAGATCGACCGGCCGAACGCCGATCCCGACAGGGCCCTGAACCTGACCTTCGATCTTTTTGTCAAACTGGGAGCCAACGACCGGCAGCTAAACTTTGCTTACTGCTATGCTTCCGGCTTAAACGGCTACGCTTTTTTGCATCTGGGAGATCCCAGAGAGGACCTTAAACCGCTTTTTGATCTGATTATCCAGGCCACGCCGGCGCCGGAAGGCCAGAGCAGCCTGCCCTTTTTAATGCAGGCCGCTTCAGTTGAGGCGGACGATTACTTGGGCCGCGGCGCCGTCGGCCGAATTTTAAACGGCTCAATCAAAAAAGGCATGAGCATCTGGGGCATTAATAAAAATCAGCAAAGAAAGCCCTTCCGCATCCAAAAAATCGAAGGCTACCATGGTCTGAAAAAAGTGGCTATGGAAGAGGCCGGAGCGGGCGATATTGTCACTGTCTACGGCCTAGAAGAAGTCACTATCGGCGACACCCTTTGCCAGGAAGAAAATCAAATCCCCCTGCCGCCGATCAGCATTGAAGAGCCGACGCTTTCCATCGACATCATGGTCAACTCCGGTCCGCTTTCCGGCCAAGACGGCCAGCACCTGACCATGAACAAAATCCGGGAAAGGCTTTTAAAAGAAAAAAAAGCCAACGTCACCCTGGAAATCACCCTCGAAGATTCGATCACCGATAAAATCACCGTTTCCGGACGCGGCGAGCTCCATCTGGCCGTTTTGCTTGAAGCCATGCGCCGCGAAGGCTTTGAATTTTTAGTTTCCCGTCCGGAAGTCATTTTAAAAACGATCGACGGCCAAATTTCCGAGCCCATTGAAATGGCCCACCTGGAAGTGCCGGAAGAGTTTTCCGGTACGGTAATCGAAGAACTCGGCCGAAGAAGGGGCGAAATGCAGTTTTTGGAAATCAGCGAGCACGGCATCGCCCAAATGGACTTTTTAATTCCTACCCGCGGCCTTGTCGGCTGCCGGGAAACGCTCTTGACGCTGACCCGCGGCCTTGTCATCATGACCTCGATCTTTGAAAACTACCAGCCCTTTAAAGGGCCGATTCCCGGAAGGCAGAATGGCGTTTTGATCTCCAACTGCCAGGGCCAGGCCAATGGCTATGCCTGCTTCGCCTTGCAGGAAAGAGGCGCTCTTTTTGTCGCTCCCGGCAACAGTGTCTATGAAGGCATGATCGTCGGCGAAAACGCCCGGTCGGACGATCTCATCGTCAATGTCACCAAGGCCAAGCACCTGACCAACATCAGGGCTGCCGGCAAAGACGAAAACATCCTGCTCACACCGCCCAGGGTTTTTACCCTTGAGCAGGCGATTAACTTTATTGCCGACGATGAACTGGTCGAGATCACCCCTAAAAACATCCGTTTAAGAAAGCGGTTTTTATCCGAAAACGAACGAAAAAACCAGGGCCGAAAAAAAAATAAAGAACAAACCGGCGCTAACTAATCAAAACATACCTAAAAACTGCATAAACCCAACTCAGGCACTGTCAAAAAAAACCGGACAGGTTAGGTTGTAACAGGGATGAGAAAAATTACCGGGAATTTGAATAAAGCAGCCATTCAAGCTTTAAAAGCATTAGTTTTTCTTTTTCACTTAAAGGGTTATTAGGTTGTTCTTCTAATAAAGAGATGATCTCATTCAACTTAAAAAGTACTGATGCTTTTTTATAATGAAGTCCTGTTCTTAGGCCGCAAAAATAACTGTATTTGTTTTGTAAACGGTTAAATTCTTGGCAGGATAAAATTTTAACCTGTGTATTTGTTAAATCATAAGGTTTTAAATTTGGAAGAGGGTATCGTTTTGAATCATTTTCAAGATCTAATAGCCTAATCGTAACAATCAGCGGTTTTCCATCGCCGATTTTAAAGCCGTAACCATAGGCTAAATCCGGATGGATATAAACCTCTCTTTCTTCGCCGACTTTCATTTTTTGCAACGAATAGTATAATCCGGGAATAAATTGATGTGTTCGCAATACAGGAGGTTTTATCATTTCAAAATTGCCATCTAACACCCTGTCTTCCAGATCTTTTATTAAATATGCTATTTTAACTTTTTGAGTTTGTTGTGAAAATTCTTTACTGCCCTGGTCGGCTTTTTTTATTACACGATAATAAAGCCTGTTTTCAATAAGGGATTGTATGTTTTTTTGCTTTGATATTTTTTTAAAAAGACAAGCGGTTTCTAAAACCTTTGATTTAAATTCTTCGTTACTAATGCATTTTCTTAAATCGTCAAAAAATAGAACATCTTGAAAATTCTCCATAGGAATCATGGCGATTTTATCAACATCTTTTAAACCTTTTACAAACTGAGAAAGATTTTGATCTGCCAGCGCTGCGTTTAAAAAAACAGAGATTATTTTAGGCAAGGCTTTAATTTCATCTCCAGTGAAGAACTTTTCTAGTTTTTCTAACTTTGAACAGGTTAAAGTTACAGGGAAAGAGAAGCCTAATTTATTTAAAACAATTTGTAAAAACTCTTTTTTTTCTAAAAGATCGTTTACTTTTTCTTGAGCTGCTTTATAACCGCTTATAAGTTTTTTGGATTCAATTGAATTTTGATGAAAGCTAAAAGGGATTTTAACTGAAGTTTTATTATTTAAGTTTTCATATGAGGTAAAATCTTTAAGCTCTGCCTTAATTTCCGGATGTTTGCTTAACAAATCCTC
>JBAZHS010000087.1:0-5437 GCA_041652275.1 Parachlamydiales bacterium | reverse complement strand
GCCCCCTTTTTTTTAAATCCGGGCAGATTTTATAAAAAGCTGCTTTGACAGGTCCGAAAAACCGTTTGCCTAACGGTTTTGAAAAGCCAGCTCCGCTAGGCGCCTTTCCAGATAACCGCTTTCTTGAAAACCCTCTTTTTGCAGCCAGCGGAGCAGTTTTCGGGATGACCTTCCCAGCTCTTTGGCCAAAGCTTCCTGGGAAAGCTCCTGAAAAGAAAACCTGCCGGCATCGAAATTAACCGCCCGGCCGTCTAGGAAACCATAATTTTTAACCCCGTCGAGGTCCTGATCGACAATGCCTTTTTGCAAACGGGTTAAAACCGTTTGCAAAAAAGCCTCAATACCCGCTTCAAGCTGCCCCTGGCCCTTTAAACGAAAAAAACAGCTTTTCAAAGGCTCGACTTTTTTTTGAACCACAAAATAGGTCCGGCCCAAATCAATTACAAAGCTTTGTCCAAGAGGTCCTTTCACCTGCAGTTTTTTTTGAAAACGGCCGTCCTGCCTGAGATGCAATCCCAAAAGACCGGTCTCTTCCCTTAAACGGTCAAAGGCCAAACCATAAGAAGAAAAGGTTAATTTAAGCCGCCCTGTCTTGTCTTTTAAAAAAGGGTAGCTGATTTGGCCGGGATAGTAAAAATGGTGGAAATTGAAAAACTTGACCACATATTTTCCGTCTGCCGATAAAAAAACAAAGGCCTGCCGGCCTTTGCCTAAATAGGAAAACGGCTGTTTAAAGATTTTTTCCAGCCCTTCCAAATGATTGGAATAATCCCCGTCCGGGCTCCGAAAATAAATTTTAGACGAGCGGAAGCCTTCATTTTTAACTTCCAAAAAACCAAGCAGCAGCAAAACAGCCAAAAGACCAAGCCAGCCAAGGTTTTTTTTTCGACAGCCACAGACCTTTTGCAAAGCTGTTTTTTTTACCATAAAAGCCCGGAGCGTTCCGGCTCCTGTGTTATTTTTCAGCTCCAATTTCCAAAAGCCTCTCTTCCAGTGCTTTTCTTTTTTGGAGAAAATAGCCAATTAAAGCCGGTTCCTTTTTTTCCAAAAACCGTAAAAAAACCCGGTTGACATGGTTAAGCTCGCGATACCAAAAAAAGGCGTCGTCTACCTCTTTTTCCTTTTCGTAAGAGCCGACATCGATTTCCATATAGCGGCCCTGATACCAACCGGCATTACGGATCAAATTGGGCAGGTCGCGGTGCTTCACCTTCCTGTCCTTGTATTCCAGAACCGCCTGAAAAAAGGCATCGATCGCGGCTTTTAAATCGGCTCCTCTCAGGCTCTCCAAAGAAACACCCCTCCTCTGAAGCAGAAAAGCCGTTTTATCCAAATCAATTACAACCGGCCTTTGCAGACGGTCATAAACCTGCAGCTGCGGCATAACGGCCGTGGTCGGGTTCAAGTGCACAAAAACCACCTGGGTCAAATCGCCAAGCTCTTCAAAGGCCATCTTATAGCTGGCAAAAAACCGCTGGTAGTGCTTGCGCCTTTCCGAAAGGTAGGTCGGAGCATAAAAAAAACTTAATAGTTTCATGCCGAAAGGCACCCGGTACAGGTGAAAACGCACCAGTTTCAAAACATACTTGCGATCGGCGCTTTCAAAAGCAAAGACCTGGCGGCCCTGGCCCAAATAATGAAAAGGCTGGTTTAAAATGGCTAAAATCCCGTCCGTGGGCGGCGAAGCCTGCAAAGAAGGGTCGAAAGTTTCCTGATAATAAACTTTTTTAAAGCTAAAGCCGGCTGTCGCAAAATGAAAAACCTTGGGCAGCAAAAGCGCCAGGGCAATGAGGCAAAAAATAGCCAACTTGTTTTTTTTCATGCTTTTTTCTTTTCCCAACCCCGTTTTAAAAAAAAGGCTATCAGTTCAAGCCGCCTGTCTTTTTTCAAGTTAACCCAGGTTAACACCATTAAACCAAAACACTGAACCGCCTAGTTCACCGCCTCCTCCGTCCTTTTTTGAAAGACCGAAGGCTTTAACCGGCCTTCAGTCTTCAACCCGGTATTTCTCCCGAAGATATTGCGCCGCTTCAGGATATCTTTTTTTCGCCCAGTGCAAAAGCTGTTTAAGGCAGCTAAAATATTCTTTTTGCAAATCTTCGGCGCTCGGTTTTTCTTTCAGACGAAAATTGCCCACATCAATGCTGATCGCCTCATTTTGCACAAAACCTAAATTGCGCGCATAGCCGGGATGGTCATTGTCAAACACCCCATAGGCCATCCGCTGCTTTAAATGTCCGACCACCAGATCCAAAAAAAAGGAGGTTTTTGCAAAATCGCCTTCTTGTTGCAAAAGCAACAGTTTGTCCTTAAAATTAACCGCCTTTTTTTGGATCAGAAAAAAAGTCTGGTTTAAATCGATTTCAAAGTTCCGGCCCAAACGGTCAGTCAAAAACGCCGGCAAGCCAATCCGGCAAGACGGATCAAAATGGGCGTAAAGCAAAGCGGTTTCTTTCGGCAGCCTTTCCATCGCCAGCCTGTAGTGGGCAAAGGTCGCTTCCAAACGCTTTTTTTGCTTTATTTCAGCCGACAGCAGACGGTTTTGGAAAAACCCGGACAAAAACCTTTTATAAAAAGGGATCCGGTAGCGGTGGAGCTTGACAAGCTTTAACACATATTTGCCGTCCAGGCTTTCAAAAGCATAAATCTGGCACCCCTTGCCTAAAAAAACAAATGGCTGAGATAAAACTTCAAGAGTTGCTTTTTCTCCCTTCTCAAAGCGGTTCTTGTAAAAAACATCGCTGCAATAAGGGTAAATAACTTTAGAAACTTTAAAACCCCGGGTTAAAAAGGTCCAGCCCAAAACCAGTCCTAAAACCAGGGCAACGCAGGTAAAAATTGCCAGCAATCTTTTGAAAATCATTTATTTAAGAGATTTATTCCCCATTTTAATAAGAAAAAAAGCTTTTTGTAAAGCAGCCTCTTAACATTTTCCCCTCCCAGCTAAAGCAGAAGGGATTCCAACATATGTAATTTGTCAAAAAAGCGGTTTTTTAAACAGTTCCAGTTTGAAAAACTTCTTCGAAGAAAAACCAAAAGAGCCGGGCTTTTTTAAAAAAAAGCCGGCTAAAGCCCGGCCGGCCGAAACCGAAAAAACTCAATCAGACCCAAAAATTAAAAAAAGTTTAGACAAAAAGCGCTTCTTCTTTAAAATGCCTGCCTATGACCATTAATCACATCACCCTTAAGGCCAGAGACAATGCTCTGATCGCAGAAAAGGAAATTTTTCATCAGACCTTCCCGGAAAAAACCGCCGCTCTGGCGGCTTTAAGCCGAAAAAAATTCGCCCAACTGAAAACCCATTTAAGTTCTGAGGAAAAACACACTTATTACCTGGCGCTCATGAACCAAGTACGGACAGAAGAAATCCGCTGGAAAAAAAGGGCCTTTATCACCGCTCTTTTCGCCGCCGCCTTTTTCTTCCTGCTGCTCTATGCCAACGCCCTGTTGCTGTTCATGCTGCCCCCTTCCTGCTTTTTTTTCGGCTTCCAGCTGGTTTTGATCGCCAATTTTTATCTGGTCAAAAACCTGCGGTCCACTTTACCCCAAAAACCCTCGCTGGAAACCCTGCTTTTCGATCATTATCTCACTTTGCAAAACGACAGCGCTTCGGCCCTAAAGATTGCCGCCTTGAAAAACGCCGCCGTAAAGTCCTTTCCGAAAGAAGTAAAAACCGCCTTGCGCCGTTTACTGAAATGTTTCTTTTCCCTCTCCTGCTTAAGAGCTTTTTTTCCCTTAAAACAGTTTATCCTGAAAATTTTTGATTTTTTGGAAAACGACGCACAGACCAAAGGCTCTTTTGATTTAATCAAAAAAATCTTCACTTCTTCGCCCCTGAAACTGCTTTTCAGTTCTGCAGCTAAAAACAACGGCAGCCTTATAGTCGAGATCCACGAAAAAATCCGCCTCCAGAATATCTCCGGAAGAACCCTGCCGGCAGAAATTCAAACGGCGCTGCAAAGCCTGATGCAGGCGCTTTTCTCCTGGAAAACCGTTTCCAGCGCCCTGTTCTCGGAAAATTTTTCCGCCCTCAACCTTTGCTCCTTTTTACTGACCGATCCGGAAACCAAGCCGCTTTTACAGTTTTTCAACACTTCCTTGGTCCGTCCCGTTTTAAAATACTATGTTTTAAACTGCCTGGTTTTGGAAGAAACGGAAAAAACTGAATTAAACCTTTTTTTACAAAAACTGGCCGGCCAGATCGGATTAAATGCCGAAAATCTCAACCATGCTTTTACAACAAAAAATTGGGACGCTTTTTTAAACCTGCTTTTAGCCTAGGCTCCGGCAAACAGCCAAAAACACCTCCAATAACAAAAAAAACAACAGTCCTTTTTCCCGGCAATCCGCCTGCCGTCAATCCATTCAAAACAACTTTTTATCCTGATTGCAAAAAATATTTAACATCTTTTAAAGTAGAAGCAATTTTTAAAAAAGGAGTTTTTATGTTAGTCCTGGACTTACCGGATCAAGCCGTTCCGCCCCCCCCAAGTTCCGCTTGCCATTTTTTACTTCCTGCCCGGACTTTCCAGCCGGAAAATTTTTTGCTGGCGAAAATCATCCGGATCCCCCCTAAAGAAAAACCTCTGCCCTACGACCAGCTGCCCGGCAGCAGCCAGGAAGACCGCGAAAAAGTCATCAAGCTGTTTACCCTTTTGGGAACGCACAGCAAAACCTCTTTGCTCTTCAGCCATTTCAATGAAGCCAACAACCTGGGCGATGAAATTGAGCATATCCATCCCTTAAAGCTGCTCGGCTGTTTGTTCTCCTGCCCGGGCATGCAAAAACACATGGACAATGTCTGCTGCGATTATTTTAAATGGAAATCTTTTCTCGAGGGGCATGGCAACCACAGCGGTTTTCTGCCTAATATGGACCGTGAAATGAAAAAAAATAATTTAATCCGCCATCTGCCGGACTTTGCCAAAGAAGTTAATATCCCCCAAGAAAAGCTCGATCCCTATTTCCAAAACCAGGACTGGCTGGGATTGCTGAAATTTCTTATTTACAGAAACTAAAACCGGTTTTTAAGCCCGGTCCGCCATTTCTGAAAACCTAAGTAAATTTATGCAGCAGCATAAATTTACAAGAAAAAAGTTTTCCACAAAAACGCTAAAAACTACTTACAAAAGCGTAAAAAAAAAGAAAAAACCGGATTTCACCTGCCGATCTGATTAAACCGCCGGACCCATTTTTTTTTAAGCTGATCTTGAGAAGGCTCATGGATAAAATCATTCAGATTCAGCTACCGTAAAGCGCAGGAAAAATCAAGGTAGCATCAAAGATCCGCCCAGGCCCGGAATTAACTTAAAAGCACCGTTTAAAAATGGGTCTTGAGGAACATTTTTTCAAAACTTCCGGGAGTAACGATTTTACCTGCCATTTTTTCTTGCAGATAAAGCGCATTGCCGCCTTCCCAGGAAATAAACCCTTTTAA
>JBAZHS010000086.1:0-5469 GCA_041652275.1 Parachlamydiales bacterium | reverse complement strand
AAATTACAATGTTCCAATTTTTCAATGACGACGCTGAAATTTTTGAAACATTGAAAATTGAAGCATTCATTGAAAATTGGGGTTTAAAAATTGAAAATTATTGCACGCCTTCCTCTGCAGGGCCGGCTTTTTTGATTTTTTGATGGTTTTTTGGTAAGATAACGCTATAAATTCAGCCCTCGTGGTGTAATGGATAACATGTCTGCCTTCGAAGCAGAAGATTTGCAGGTTCGACTCCTGCCGAGGGCACGACTAGTAATTAGGTTGTAGGAGTCTTGCTTCGCAAGAAAGGAATATTATATTCTTCTCTCGCGAAGCGAGAATGCTACAAGCTACAAGCTAATTCCTACAAGCTAAGCTAAAATGGCCTTGACTAAAAACAGAAAAAATTTCATTATCTTAGCAGGAGTCCTGTCTCTGTTTTTGTTTTTAGGAGCAAACACTGCTTTTGCCGGAGGCCAAAATTGCCCGCTTCCAGGCCAAGGTCTTGTTCCTTGCGGCACTCCTGGCTGCCCCTGCGAAATTTGCGATCTGTTTAAAATGATAAACAATATCGTGAATTATATAGTTCTGGTTATCGTCCCCCTGGTCGCCATATTATTCGTGGCTTACGGCGGCTTCCAATATATCACGGCGGCCGGAGACCCGGGCAAGACGCAAGACGCAAAAAATATTCTTACCGCTGTGGTTGTCGGCTTGATTATCATTTACGGCGCGTGGGTGGCCGTAGAATATTTTCTGAAAGCGATCGGGGTAGCGGATTGGACCGGATTAAAAACCTGGTACCAGATCAGTTGTCCATAAGCATCCAAGCCCCCATAGCTCAATTGGTAGAGCACTTGCCTCTTAAGCAATTGGTTACAGGTCCGAGTCCTGTTGGGGGCACCGGCTTAATAATTCAAAATGCAAAATTACAATTCAAAATGATTTTGCCTGCTTCTTCATAGATAAAACAACTATAAAAAAATAAAAAAGTAATACACGCAATTATGTTCAAACCAGAAGAAAAAGTAAAAATCATCGACGAATACAAAGTCCACGAAACCGATACCGGTTCCGTTGATGTCCAGATCGCCTTGCTGACCGAAGAAATCAAAAGGCTTTTGGAGCATTTCAAAACCCACAAAAAAGACCTGCATTCCAAGCGCGGCCTTTTGAAAATGGTGGCTAAAAGAAGAAAGCTTTTGAAAGTTTTAGCCAAAGAAGACGAAAAAAGGCACAACGCTCTTGTTAAAAAATTAGGCTTGTAAAACTGATGCCAAAACCAGGACAAAAAGAGCAGCGAGTGGCCGTACTGATCGACATTCAGAATATGTACTATTCGGCCCGGAATTTATACCAAGCCAAGGTTAATTTTACCGAATTGCTCAAAAGCGCGGTCAGCGGCCGGAAGCTTATCCGCGCCATCGCCTATGTCATCAAAACGGAGGGCCAGGAATCGGACCCGTTTTTCAAGGCGCTTGAACACATCGGCATCGAGCTGAAAATGAAAGACCTGCAGATTTTTCCGGGCGGCCTGAAAAAAGGCGACTGGGATGTCGGCATTGCCATGGATGCGGTCAGGCTAAGCTCTTCGGTAGACTCGATCGTTCTGGTTTCCGGCGACGGAGACTTTTTGCCTTTGATTGATTACATCAAAAACGCCACGCCCACCCGCGTGGAAATAATGGGCTTCGGCCGGACCACTTCCGGAAAGCTGAAAGAAGCGGCTGATAATTACTTCGACTTGGAAGAAAACAAGCAAAAATATTTAATACCTTAATTTTATGGAAGACAAAACTTTTAAATTAGAGATCGGACCGAAAACTCTCGAGGTCAGCACGCGCAATCTGGCCAGAAACGCCAACGGTTCCGTTTTGGTCAAGTACGGAGACACAACCGTTTTGGCCACCTGCGTAATGTCCAAAAAACCTTTGGAAAAAATGGATTTTTTCCCTTTGATGGTTGAATATTCCGAACGGTATTACGCCGCCGGAAAAATTTTAGGGTCCAGATTCATCCGCCGGGAAGGAAGGCCGACCGATGAAGCTATCTTAATTTCCAGGATCATCGACCGCACCCTGCGGCCGCTTTTTCCGGCAAACCTCAACCGCGAAGTTCAAATAGTCGTCACTTGCTTGTCCTGGGACGGAGAAAACGATCCCGCGACACTGGGACTCTTTGCCGCTTCGCTTGGCCTTTTGATCTCGGACATCCCCTGGGACGGGCCGACCGCCGCCGTCCGCCTTTCCAAAAACGGAGGGATCAATCTTTTCCCGAATTATCAGGAAAGGGAAGAGGGCATCTACGACCTGGTCGTAGCCGGAGTCGATTCCGAAAAAGGGATCCTCGTCAACATGATCGAAGGACAGGCCAAAGAAGCCCCGGAACAGGATATTTTCGAAGCTTTTGATTTTGCGAAGCCGGAGATAAAAAAACTGCTTGATCTCCAGAAAACGATCCAAAAAGAAATCGGCAAAGAAAAAATAAAAATAGCCGGAAGAACGGCAGACCAAGATTTTGAAGACAAAGTGAAAGAGTTCCTGGCTGGAAAAGTAGAACAAGCCATGATGTCTTCGGCCGGCAAAAACGATCCGGGAGATTCCAATGAATTATCTTTATCTGATCTTAAAAATAGCTTGAAAGAATTTTTAAAAGATCAGGACCAGGACAAATTAAATTACGCTTCCGAAATTTTTGAGAAAGAAGTGGAAAAAACTTTTGAAGAAAACATTCTAAAAAATGAAAGAAGGCCGGACGGCAGGGGACTTGACCAAGTAAGAGAATTATCTTGCGAAGTGGGTTTATTGCCCCGCGTCCACGGCTGCGGATTATTTTCCCGCGGAGAAACAAGCGCTCTGTCTGTTTTAACTTTGGGCGCCCCGGGCGACCAAAAATTAATGGATGGAATGGAAGTCAGGGGCAAGAAAAGATTTATGCACCATTATAACTTTCTGCCTTACTGCACCGGAGAAGTAAAGCCGATGCGCGGAACCGGGCGCCGCGAAGTGGGCCATGGCATGCTTGGCGAAAAAGCCATTTTGCCGATGCTTCCGAATATTGAAGAATTTCCTTATACCATCAGAATCGTTTCCGAGGTTCTTTCCTCAAACGGATCTTCTTCCATGGCTTCAACTTGCGCCGCAAGTTTGGCCTTGATGGATGCCGGTGTGCCGATCAAAAAACCGGTAGCCGGAATTGCCATGGGATTGGTTGCTAATGGAGAAAACTATAAAATTTTAACCGACATCCAGGGGCCGGAAGACCATCACGGACATATGGATTTCAAGGTAGCCGGAACAAAAGACGGCGTGAATGCCATCCAGCTTGATGTAAAAACCTTGGGCTTGACCAAACAGATGCTGGAAGAGACCATGACTAAGGCAAGAAAAGCCCGCGAAACGATTTTAGCCAAAATGCAATCTATAATTGCAGAGCCTCGCAAAGAGCTTTCCAAATATGCTCCCAGAATTTTTGTATTCGTTATCAAACCGGATAAGATCCGCGAAGTAATAGGCCCCGGAGGCAAAATAATCAATGAGATCATTGACCAATGCAATGTTTCAATTGACATTGAAGATGACGGAAAGGTTTTCATTACCGGCGAAAATGAAGAATCGGCCAAAAAAGCTTTGGAATGGGTCAAAAATATCGTCCACGAAGTGGAAGTAGGAGAAATTTTCCCTGAAGGAAAAGTAGTAAGGATTTTGGACTTCGGCGCCTTTGTTGAGATTCTGCCGGGACAAGACGGCATGGTCCATATCTCCCAACTGGCTGACCGCCGGGTGGAAAAGGTTACGGATGTGGTAAATATCGGCGATATCATCCCTGTGAAAGTTATTTCTATTGACCTGCAGGGCCGAATTAATTTATCATTAAAGGAAGCTAAGAAATAAAATCCTTTAAAAATATTTTAAGGGCAAAATAATCTAAAATCGCTACGCGAGATCTGGCGTAGCCAGACAAGCTTCTATGTCAGAAGAAATCAAAGATCTCTTCCAAAGAGAAAACATCAGAACAATGAAAAAAGATTTAAGAAGCCTTGCCGAGCTGGAAACTCAAGATAAAAAAGAGCAATTTTTGAATGCGCCAAAAAAAGAAAAAGCCGCTGCCCCGATCCCGCCGGCGCCGACGCCGGCAGCGGGCATAAAAATACCTGCGCCCAAAGCAACGCCGATAGAAATTGAAGAAGAGTTTTTAGGATCTGATGCGGCCCAACAGATGGCAAGCAGATTTTCGCGGATTAAAAAAGACCAAGAAGAAAAAGCCAAAATTTTTGAAGATCAAAGCCAAAAAGAAATGGGCAGACAGAAAAAAATAGAAGAACAAGACATAGCCGGGCAAAAAAGAAAAGAAGAGGAGCGGCTGGCTGAACAAAAAAAGAAAGAAATAGAGCAAAAAGAAAAAGAAAAGCTTGATAACGCGCTTTCTCTTGCCCAAGAAAAAATCATCAATACGGCAAAAGTCCCGCCTGCGCCAATGCCAGCTCCCCGCCCGGCAGCGCAGGTTCCATCTGCCGCTACATCTTCTGCTCCGCTTCCCCCTCCAGCCCCGAATTTCATTGCCGCAAAAACTCCCGGACTGCCTTCTCTTAAAAACGCTCCTTCTAAAGACCAATATAAAGAAATATTAGAAGAAACCGATAAGGCGGAAACTCCTAAAATGTTCGCCAAAAAAGGCGCTCCTTTTTTCAACGCTCCAAGGCCGCGGCAAGAAACAAATGCCCAAGCCTCTCCGCCGGTAATCGTAAAGATAGAAGATGCGAAAACCTTCTCCAAGGATTCTTTAAATAAAACTCCGGCGGCCGAGGCCAAACAAGGATTTCCGCCTAAGCCGGCAATAGCCTCAACTTCCCAAAAAATAGGCGAAAAAAAAGAAGCTGTTCCCGAGGAAAAGCCAGCCCCCAAGCCCGTCCAAGCCAAAACGGCTGATCCTGTTGACGAAAAAGAACTGCTTAAGTTGTTAGACGAAAAAGAAAAGAAGATAGACAAAGATCTGTTAAAGATCGTTCAAGAAAAAATACCGGTAAATCTCCAATCTGAAGAGATTTCCAAGGGAATAGAAAAAATAAAACAGTCGCAACTGCAAAAAATCTTAGCCGAGGAAGCGGAAGCGGAATCAGCCATAAAACAGCTTGAATCCAAAGAAAAGGCTGCTGCTTCCGACGGTGAAAAAAGAAAAATAGAAACCGAAAGGCAGGAAGTTGAAATCCGCCGGGAAAAAATAGAAGAGCAAAGATACCAGGTTGAAGACAGCATAAAAAACTTGGAAGTCCAGCTTAATGAGTGCGAAAAAAATTATTTGCGCATTTCGGATGGAGAAAAGAAATTACTGAAAGAAAAAGCTGATATAAAAAACCAAAAAGAAATTATTGACCTCTCCAAGAAAAAAACCGCCTTGAAGCGGTCTCTGACGGAACTGAATGAAAAAACAGATTCTTTAAAAAACGGCTTGTCTTCCGTTTTAAAAGAAAAAGACGGGCTGAAAGAA
>JBAZHS010000085.1:0-5547 GCA_041652275.1 Parachlamydiales bacterium | reverse complement strand
TGCAGATAATTCTCGAGCTTTTCTCCGAGCTGAAAGGTTTCCGGAAGCTCTAGAATTCCGGCGTCTTCATCAGAAAGCTTAAGCTCTTTGGCCGAGCAGAGCATTCCTTCCGATTCAACGCCCCTCAGTTTGGCTTTTTTGATTTTAAAAATTTTGCCGTCTTCTTCCTTGATTTCGGCGCCCAGGGGAGCAAAAGCGCTTTTTAGTCCGGCCCGGCAGTTCGGCGCTCCGCAGACCACCTGGTAGGTTTTTTGGCCGTCAAAAACACTGGCGATGGCCAGCTTGTCGGCCGCAGGGTGTTTTTCCACTTCCTTTATGGCGCCGACGATGACGCCGGAAAAAGCCGGAGTTTCGTTTTCAATTTTTTCAACTTCAATCCCCAAATCGGTCAGATGCCCTACAATAGTTTTTAAAGGCAGGTCCAGGGTCAAATAGTTTTTTAATAAAGAAAGCGGTAGCAGCATAAGAATAAAGTCCTGTTTTAGAGAAAAATATACACAAATATTCGGATAAAATCTATAAAAAGAGATGGTTTTGAGGCATAAGTATTTGGGGGACGGGGATATGCATTTGCAAACGCTCGGCGATGAGACGCAAAAACGGCTTCGGTTTTTAACGCAGCTTTTGATTTTCAGCGGCTCTTTGAACATCACCTTTGCGATTATTTTTCTTTATTTTACTTTTTCCGAGCGCCGTTTGGTTGATCAGGGACTTTTGTCAATGCAACGGAAAGCGGCCCAAAGCCAGACGGAAAAACTTTCCAATACCGGCTATTTAAGTTCAATTTATGATCTGAGCTTTCGCGAGCTTTTGGTGCTGCTGGCCAATAAAGAGCCGGTGGAAGAGGGGTTTTTAAAACGGGATTTGGCCCTCGGCGTTCTATATACCTTACATTATTTCAATTTGGAAAAAGCGCTTTTCGGCCAGAGCCTGCAGAAAAGGGAATATTTTTTTACCGACAAAAAAGGCGTCCGGCGACCTTTGGCGCTTTTCGCCGCCCTCAAAGACGCCCAGTTTGAAGCAATTTTACACTATGGCTGTTCGGAAAAGTGGCCCTTTACTTCCGAGGGGCTCTTTCATCTGATGAAAAAAATGGAGAAACCCTGTGATGTTTCATTGGAAAAAGCTTTTTTGGTCACCGATGAATTCTATCTGATTTCTTCGCTTTTTCAATACCAGTCCGACCTGCGGCTTTCAACCCGAGAGCTTTTGGATCTGATCTGCCGCTGCAGTTGGCCATTTTTAAAGACTTTTACCAGCGAGCAGAAAAAGCTTTCTGAAATTTCCCGGGAAAGAAGAACATTTTTTTTAATCGGCTGTCTGGAAACCGGTTCGGCCAAAGCGGCGGAGTATTTGGTGCAAACCGACCGGGAATATCTTTTGAAAAAAGCCAGCGACCTTCAGCTTTTGAAGCTTTTAGGCCTGGCCTCACCCTCCGAGCGGATAAGCGCACTAGCCCTGGAGCTTTTGAAAAGCCAGCGCTCGGACGGGGTCTGGCAGCTTTCCGCCGCCCACCTGTATACCTGGGCCAAGGAAAAGCCGCCGGCGCCTTTTTCGCGTGAAACGGCCTTAAAACGCTTTGCTCTTCCTGAAATCTTGCACAAGACGGCCGCAGGGGCTTCTTTGGCAAGCTCCTCTTTATCTTCTTCAAAGGTCTTTTCAGCCAAGACGGAAATTCAAGCGAAAACGCTGAAACCGGATGCGCAGGGTAAAAAGGCCTTCAGTAAAAAGCAAAACAGCCAGAGCTCGGCTGTTTTAACGGCGAAAAGCAGGTTTTTCAAGCCATACCGAGCGCATATAGTGCAAAAAGGGGAAAGCTTGTGGAAGATTGCCCGTAAATATAAAGTGTCGGTTGCCGAAATCGAAAAGCTTAACCGCCTTGGCCAAAAAAAGTTAAAAATCGGCCAGGAGCTAAGGCTGCCTCCCGTTAAAAAATGAGCCGAGCTGAAAAAATACGGGGCGGTTCAGGGAACTCTGTCTTCTCCGCCTTTGTGAAAGGGATGGCATTTTAAAAGCCGAAGCAAAGCCAGCCGGCTTCCTTTAAAAGGGCCGTATTTGCTGATCGCGAGTTTGGCAAAGTCCGAGCAGGTTGGATGGAACCTGCAGCTGGAGCCGACAAAAGGACGGAAGAGCCGTTGGTAAAGATAAATTAAAAACAGCAAAAAAGCTTGCATGATTCAAGGATAGCAAAGATTTGGATCTTAGGGCAAAGGATTGTTTTATCCAAAAAATCTTGTTTGAATTTTCTTTAAAGGGTATATTTTTGTTCTTCTTTGCGAGGATGGCGGAATTGGTAGACGCGCTACTTTGAGGTGGTAGTGGGAGAAATCTTGTGGGGGTTCGAGTCCCCCTCTTCGCATTAAATTGCCTTTGGCAATTTTTTCGGCAAGTCAAATTACTTCTTGAAAGATCCGCCAAATTTTTTCTTTAAAAAAAACCGGGAAAGTCAGGTTTTTTAATTCTGAAAAGGAACGGCTGTAGGCCAGGATTTTTAAAAGTTCAATTTCCTCAGGAATGAAATTTAAGGCGTAAGCGGGGGCATGATCCTGGCACAGCGGCTCTCCCTGGAACAGGGAAGCCGTTTGTTTCGGACAGCGCGAACAGCTTCCGGTTAAATGTAAAAGCCCTTCGTGCAAAAGCAGTTTTAAAATAAAGCTGTAGGCCAGGGTCAGCTCATTTTTAAATTCCGGAATTTTTAAAAGGTATTTTTTAAACAGCTCATATAATTCCGGGGCCTTTTTATTGGGCAGCTGGGAATCGCAAAGCGCCCGGGCCATCAGGGCGGCCTGCTCGATATAGCTGAGGTCTTCTCTTAAAAAAAGGTGGCTGTTTAACAGGGTCAGGTCTTTTAAAAAATAGATCTCCCGCTGTCCTTTGAGATAGACGAATTCGGAAAGACAGAAAAGATTTGCGCCGTTTAAAAGCTCGGGTTTTTTTAAAGAGAGCTTTTTGATGATAAAAGTGGCAAGCCCGTTTTCTTTGGAAAAAACACTAAGAATTTTCTCGCCGTCTTTATAGGGAACGGCTTTTAAGGTCACCCCTTCGGTTTTTTCCATAGGCATGTTTTTTATTTTGGCAAAAGAGGGCTTTGTCTTAAATCCCTTTTTTCTGCCACAATGTTTTTTAAAGCGATGGAAAAATGACCAAAGACCAAACCGGCCATGAATGGATTAAAAAAAAGGGCCGTACGATTACTGTCGGATTGAAAAAGGCGATCAAAGAGGCGATCGGTGAAATTGTCTTTTTGGAGCTCCCCCAAGTGGGCAGAACTTATAAAAAGGGCGAGCAGATTTTGGTTTTGGAAGGCGCCAAGGCGGCTTTTGATCTTTATGCGCCCTTGACTGGAAAGGTATCGGCAGTCAACCGGCGGCTTTTGAAACAGGTCCGGCTTTTAAACCAGGATCCGGAAAAAAGCGGCTGGCTATATCGGATGGAACTTAAAAAAGAGAACTGAGCCCATGTTAAAAAAACTGGTTTTCGGTTTGGTTTTTTTAACGGGGATCGGGCTTTTTTTATCTTCCGGCCGGCTGCAGGAATACTGGCAAAAAAGTACTTTTAAAAAAATTTCTTTAAAACAAGGTCGGTTGGTTTTAAAAGGCTTTTCCTTTCAAAACCGGCGCCTGGCCTTTTTTTCCGAAAAGATCTATTTTCCGCTGTTTTCTTTGAAAGATCCGATTGTTTTGGTTCATCCCGAGCTGGTTTTAAAAGAAAAAAGTGCTTTTTCCGGAAAAAAAAGATTTTTTTCCTTTCGGCGCTGGATGGCCAAAGAAGGGCGGTTGACGCTCAGGTTCGGCCAAGGGCCGGAAGTGGAGCTGTTTTTTTCCAAAGATGAAAAAAAAATGCTGTTCAGTTTGGAAAAAGAGGCTTTAGACCAAGTGGAATACCGTTTTTTTGAGCAAAGCCTGGCGTTTCGGCGTTTACCGGTTGCCAAGCTGGTTTTTTTCGCTCAGGCCCTGGGGTTGGAAAAAAAACTTGCCCTGGCGGATCTGAAAGGCTGTTTTTCTGGCCAGGGGTTTTTTAGATCCGGCCAGCTGGATTTAAAACTGGACCTGGAAAATCTTTCTTTTTTTGAAAAAAACCTGGGCCTGGGATGTGCTTTTGAAAAGATCGGGCTGCTAATTTGGAAAGATCGGTTAGATCCATGGGAAAAACTTCAGGTAAAAGGCGTTTTTGAACAAGGGAAAATAGCAGCCCAAAAAAAGGGTTGTTTACAGGGTTCCTTTGCTTGGCAAAAAAGCCGTTTTGTTTTTCAGCTTCAGGGCCATTTGCCGGAAATTGGGGCGGCCAGCTGGACTTTAGAGGGAAAAAGCTTTTTCGCCAAAGGAAAACGGCAGCTTTTTTTAAATTGGCAGAACGCCGTTTCCAGTTTTGAGTTTTCCCAAACCGGCCAGGAAAAAGTGGTTTTAAAAAGCCGCCGCCTGAATCCGGAGGCCGGCGCCCTGCTGCGGTTTTTTTTCAAAAACCGCTTTCCCCGTTTGGCGGACTACGACTGGCTTTCCGGAACCCTTTCTTTGGACCTGGAAGCGGACCTGGCTTTTGGCAGGGTTTTGTGTTTTAAGCTCAGGGCCCTGGAGGGGAGTGGTCTTCATTTGTCCGGGCCGCATAGCCTTGATCTGGAACGGATTGAAGGCTGTCTGGATTTGGATTTTAACCGAAACAACCCTTTGCAGACGGCGGATTTAAAAGTTCGCGGCGCTTATTTAGGAGAGATCGGCCATAAAAAACTAGAGTTAAAAAACGGCCGGCTGGATTTTCTTTTTAAACAGGGTTTTTTTCAGCCTTCAATTTTGAGTTTTGATCTAAACGGCTTTCAGGCCCGGCTGAAGCTCAGCGGCCCTGAAGAGGGGCTGAAAGCCTTTTTTTTCGGCCGCGGTGGTTTAAAGGGCCTTTTGGAAAAAGACGATGAGCTGAGCTGTAATTTGACATTTAAAAAAGTGCCTAAGGGCGCGATGCTCTCCGGACTTGTACAGCTGAAAGAAAAGGAAGCTGAAAACCAGGCGCTTTCTTTTGATTTGGCGCTAAAAAGGCTTTCTTTGAACGGACTTTTTCAGGATTTTTTGCCTGAGCTCAAGTTTTTTTCAATCAAAGCGGAGAAACTGAACCTGGCCAAATGGAGCTCGCTTTTTTTAGATCCCGATTTTTTAATCCTGAAAGGAAGGGCGAACCTTTCTTGTTTTTATCAGAATAAAGAAATAAATCTGGACCTGCAAGGCGAGAAGCTTTTCTTGAAAACACCCGCCTTAGAAGTTTTTGTGCCGGCTTTGGGCCGGGTAGACGACCTGTTTTTGACGGAAGCTTTGAATTTCAGCTACGACGGGAAAAAGCAAAACTTAAGTTTGAAAGCTCCGCTTTTAAAAGAGCTTTTCTTGAACTGGAACGGCCTGGCCGGCCGGTTTTTTGAAGCGGGTTTAAAAGCCCGGGGCGGGCAGCTGGCCTTGGAAGTGCCGAAAGGAGTTTTAAACGGCATTGCTTTAAAAGGTGAGCTTCTTTTGGATCTTTTCGAACAAAAAAAGTGGACCTTGGACATTCAGCGGGCGGAAGGGGAAA
>JBAZHS010000084.1:0-5566 GCA_041652275.1 Parachlamydiales bacterium | reverse complement strand
AACAAAATAAAAATTCTGCCTTAAATGATCCAGCTCCAGGGTCTCTTTGGGAATCAGGGTCACGGCAAAGACAAAGCCGTTTTTTTCTTTGGCAATGTACTCCACTTCCATATCAAAATTATAGCCAAAAGAAATCGTTTTTAAATCTTTGAGGGTCGGAATATAGGGAACTAGGGGATCGAAAGTGTTTTTCGCCCCTTCGATCAGGGCGACAAAGCTGCCCTCGATACGCATTTTTTTCAAGATCGCAAGCAGCTGGTTTTCCTGCTGCGGCTCGTCTAAAAAAAGCACGCCCTCCCCTTTTTTAAAAGAGCTTAGAGAAGAGATCAAAACGGGTTTGACGAAAAAAGGCTTGCCTTCTTCCGCTTTATTGGAAAAAGCGTCCAGTTTAAAGCCCGCCAGGGCTGTTTCCGTCTGGAAAGGCTCCAGACGGTACTTGCTTTTCAATTCAGCTAAAAGCGGCCGGTCAAAACTTTGGGTCGTAAAATGATAGCGGGCAGCTTCGTCCTCTTTGATCA
Source organism: Parachlamydiales bacterium (assembly GCA_041652275.1). Classification (GTDB taxonomy): domain Bacteria; phylum Chlamydiota; class Chlamydiia; order Chlamydiales; family SM23-39; genus JBAZHS01. The sequence continues at coordinate 5,048 of JBAZHS010000084.1, read as the reverse complement.
GCAGGCTCTTCGGCAGCTCCAGGTTTTCTTCTTTTAAGGTAAAATGGGAAGAATTCATTTTCTCCAGCTGAAAATCCATTTTGCCCAAACCTTCTTTTAAAGCCACCGAAGAGAGCGGATTTTTCCAGTTTTCGGCTTGCGGCAAAAAAGCCTTGGCTTTCTTGGAAGCATGCTCTTTCTGCTCAAAGGCAATGGTCAAGACCTGCTCGGGATCGGGCTGCTTAAAGGTAAAGCGCCTTTCCGCCTGGACCCTGTGCTTGGAAGTAAAAGAAGTGAAGTAAAAAAAATGTTCCAGATAAACGACAAGCAAAAAATGCAGGACAAGGGAAAGGGCCAAAGAAATGGCAAAAGCCCGCTTCAGCCGCGCCGGATGATGAAGAACTCTTTGCATAGCCTACTTGCTTGTCTGAGTTAAATCAACCACGTCCTCTAAAGAGGCTTTTTCTTCCGGAATTTCTGCCGGCAAAACGGCCGGCTCCAGTAAACTTCTTTTGTATTCTTTAATTTCTAAAAGCGCCGTCTGCACCCGGCCGTCCAGATAATGGGTCAAAAGCAGCTTGTCTTCCATCATCTGGCGGTAAAGGGCCTCCGCCCTGTCAAAAAGCTCTTTTTGGTTTCCTTTGGCCTTCGCCTGCATCAGGGCCATTTCAGCGTCCACCAGGGCCAGATAAGCCGAAACCAGCCTGGCTTTAGAAGGAAAAAGCTTGAGCGAGCTTTGGTAATCTTTGGAAAGTACATCCTCTTCGGAAGTAAAATCCTCTTTCATCTTTTTCAAAAGCTCAAACCGCTTCAAGCACTGCTCCTTTTCCGGCAAGGCGGCCGTTTCCAGCTCAATATAGTCCAAAGAAGCCTCGAGATGCAAAGGCTCGTTCTTAACGCTCTTTTGCAGCTTAATGTTGCGCAGGGTATTCAGATCGTCATAGATCACCGGGTTCTCGACATTCAGCTCGCTTTTATTGATCTTGGCCAGTTTCAGCCGCACTTTGGCCAATTTGGAAGCCAGGCCAAAAAAAGAGTTCTCGTTGATCGTGATCACCTTTTCAAAATAGTCCAGGGCCCGCAGGGTATTTTGATCCAGGTTCAATTTGGCCAGCTCAAAATAAACCTTTTCCTTATTGGCCCAGGCCGCCTTGGGCGCCTTTTCATAGTTGCCCACCAGCTGCAACAAAAATTCTTTTTGCCGACTTTCATCGTTGTCATAGCCAAGAAGCATGGCTTTTTTAAAGAGCACTTCTTCCAAAAAGAGCTTCTCCTGCGGTATGTTCCTGTCAGCATAGTACTCATCGATCATCCGGTCCAAAACCTCGTTGGCCTTTTCATATTCCGTTTTTACCGCTTTCAGCTTGTTTTGCAAATTGTCCGCCAGATGCTCTTCGACTTTTTGATAGTAATAATCGGAAAGCCAAAGCAGGTTGTCGGTTAAAAGCTGGACACTGCGGTCTTTTTGGGCCTGATAAAGATGCTCGGCGGCCAGGGGCAAATATTTGCCTTCTTTTAAAGAAAGCTCGAGGTAGCTGTTAAACAGATTAAGGCGGACCTGCACCTGGTTTAATTTTTTTTCGGTATCCAGCAGCAAAGCTTTTTCCAGATGCTCTAAAAAGCTCAGGTCATTTTTGTCCTGCCGTTTTTTCAAGGCCCCCATCAACAGCTGGGCCTCCGCTTTTTCTTTCAAGTCCGGATAGTGTTCGAAAAGATAGTTCAAATGAAAAAAAGCCTCGTCAAAATTTTCCAGCTCATAGATCGTTTTAGCCAAAATCAAACCATATTCAGCCCTTTCGGTCTCATTGCAAAGTCCTTTCTCCGAAAGAAAGGTCGCCAGGTCCTCGGAAAGCACACTGCGGGCGGAAGCCAGCTTTTCCGGCGGCGTCAGGTCCAAAAGGCGGATCGAAGAATTAATAAAATAACGCCAGGCCAACGGCAAAAGCGCATGCTCTTTATATTTGTCGACAAAAGTTTTGAAAACCAGGCGGCTGTGCAAAAAGGCGTTGATCTGATAATAAAAAGCGCCGGCTTCCAGAAGAAAATCCTCTTTTAAGGCAAACTCGGGGTATTTTTTTTCAATCAGCTCAAAATCCTTTTTGGCCCCTTCCAGGTTCTCTTGTTTTTTGTGGACCAGAGCCCGGACAAAATAAACCGCCGGCAAACTGACCTCATCCGGATAGCTCTGCTCGAGCTTGGCCAGGCCCAGGTTCAAACTGGCTACCTCTTCGCCCTTTTCGCCCCCGGTCAACAGCATCGAAATGGCGATCTTGCCTTCTTCGGAAGGAAGCTGGACGCTTTCTAAAAAAGCACTCAGCTCTTCGCCGGAGCGCTTGTAATCGCCAAGGGCCAGATAGGCTTTGCCCAAAAGAAAATGCAGCTTCTCTTTTTTGTCCGTATCTAAAAGAACTTCCAGCTGCTCTTTGGCCAGCAAAAGGTCGTTATACCTGCCAAGCTCGGCTAAAAGCACCATCTTGTTAAAAGCCGCTTCCTTGACTTTTTCCTTGCCGACCTGGCAGATTTGTGAAAAGGTTTCAATGGCTTTTTCTTTATCGAAATTCACCTGGATGGTGGCGGCCTGGAAAAGCAGGTGCTCTTTTTGTTCTTTGAGCTTGTCGGCGGCTTCCAGATAAACTTCGGCCGCCAGGCGGTATTCTTTCAGCATCCAGAGCAGATGGCCCAAAGCCGGCTTCAGCTCGGCATTTTCTTCCGAAATCTTTTCAAAATAAGGACGCCCTTTGGCAGCATAGCCAAGCGCTTCCACCTCATTGGGGCTGTTCAGGGCCAGCTGATAATAGGAGTCGGCGATCAAAAAATAGTACCTGGCGCCGTCGGCCTTGTCGGAAGCGGCGATAAAGCTCATGAACTCCAAAGACTTTTGGACGACGGAAGTAAACTCTTTTAATTCCCAGTAAGCCTGCAGGAAGTTCATCAGGATTTTTTCTTTAATCTCGACGCTTTCGATCTTGTCGTAGCTTAAGGTCGCCTCTTTGTACTGCTTTTCAGAAAAATAAACGTTGCCGAGCAGCGCTTTCAAATAATCGGAAAACTCGCCTTTTTTATCGCTTTTGATATAGTTCTCAATTTCGTTTTTCACCAGATCAGTCTTGTGGTCTTCCCAAAATTCCACCATCCGCCGGAAAAAAAGCGCTTCTTCTTCGTTTTGGGTTTTGACAAAGTCCTGGGCAGTCAGATCGGAAAAAAGCTGCGGCATTTGCAAACAGGCCAAAACAACCGCTGTTGAAAAAAGCTTTTTAAAAAAATTATGCATAAGTTTTGTCCTTTACTTAGGATAAGGTCATTATACTAATCATATAATAATAAGCAAAGCCTCCCGCAATTAAAAAAGTCAAAAAGAAAAAAAACGGCCGTCCGGTCGGGAGCAAACCAAAAAAGCCTTGAAAAAAAACCGCCGCCAACCGCCCAAACCAATGGAAATCAAAAAGACCGCGCTCTTCTTCGAAAAACAAAGGCTTGAGGCCGCCTTTCCTAAGCAGCTCTGCCAAAAAGCAAAAATTTTAACTGCTGTTGAACGGCAAAAAGACCGGCCGCTATATCAGGATAAAAAAATCGGCCCTGGAGAAATCCTTTCCAGACAACCGCTGTTTAAAAGACCAGCTCAAGTTCTTCGGCCGACTTGATGGAAGCATAGAGCTCTAAAAGCTCGTCCGCTCTTTTATAGCCCAAGCGCTTAAGATCGCTATAGACTTTTAAGCCCAAAGCATTTTTCCCCAGCTGAAAATAGATTGCGCCCAAACGGAAAAGCACTTCCTGGTCATCCGGCGAAAGCTCTAAAATAACTTCATATTCTTTGCCCTCTTCTTCGAACATTTCCAAAGAATGGTAGCATTGCGCCAGCTGCGCATGGATCCAGGGGTCGGAGGGAGCAAACTCTTTTAAGATCTCGAACTCTTCGATCGCCCTTTTCGAAGTGGTCTCAAAACGCTCTTCAACATACTGGCGGGCTTTTTTAAAGCGGTTCTTCTTGCGGTATTCCAGATAGAGCTTGGCCAGCGTCGAATAGCTGTGGGCCAAAGAAGCATGGACCTCCAGGTCGGTCGGCGTTGCTTTGATCTGCTCGACATGCTCCTGAACGGCCGAACAGAGCAAAAGCTCCTGCATTTTAAACACATCTTCCCGGTGAAAAAAAGCCGAAAGCTTCTCAGCATAAGAACGAAAAAACTCATATTTTCGCACTTTTTCAAAAAGCGGATATTCGCTTTCGGCATTTTGCATCTGGAAGCTTAGGCGCATTAAAGAAGAAGCGACGGTCAAATGGTGCTCGGCCGTTTTTTTCGGCACCGGGGTCAAAGAGCGCAAAAGATCGACAAAACGCTCTTTAAGCTCCAGCACCTGCTCGGGCTTTTTAGTTTGAAAATAAAAAAGCAAAACAAAATAGCTGAAAATGGTCAGCACCGCCCCGCCGAGGGCAATCGCCATCAAAAAAGAATTGGCCGCATAGAGGGCAAAAAGCCCGGCTAAAGCGGCCTCAAAAAACACCAGGCCGAAAAAAGAAAGTTTGAGCAGGGTTAAAAAACCGGTAATTTTCTGGAACTGCAAAATGGTGTTTTTATAGCTTCTTTGCAGTCCCTTGCTCTCTTTTTCTAAAATGGCCGTCATTGTTTTCTCTCCTTTTCGGACCTCTCTTCTGAAAAAAGGAGAGAGCTCCCGCTTAAGCGCCCGTATCGATCATAAAATTAATTACACGCTGCGACACGCCGCCTTGCTGAAGCCGGCGAACCTGCGCTTGCGACAAATTATACTTGCTGCCGCTATTTTGGATATAATTAATAATTGTCTCATCGGCTACGCCGCCTTGCGAAAGCTTGATCACATCGCTGATCGTCAAGGGTTCGCCGTGGTCCATCCGGGAAACCGTCTGCGGCGAAGAGCGCTCCATCACCTTACGATCCTGTTCGTCTAAAGCCGCGCCGACAAGGCCACCGCTGATGGCGCCGACAGCGCCGCCGATCAAAGCGCCTTTGCCGCCGCCGACAATACCGCCAACGCCGGCGCCAAGGGCTGTACCCGCCAAAGCACCCGTACCGGTTTTCGTCTCGCAGCTAAAA
>JBAZHS010000083.1:0-5619 GCA_041652275.1 Parachlamydiales bacterium | reverse complement strand
TTAGCAAAGCTGGATTTACTTTTAGAAGAATTTCAACCGGAATACATTGTTAACTTTGCGGCCCAAAGCGAAGTGGGGCCTTCCTGGGAAAATCCCCATCACTGGTTTCAGACCAATGCGGTCGCGGTGACTAAACTGGCCCATCTTTTAAAAGACAAAAAGTTTTTAAAAAAGTATCTGCACATCTCGTCTCCCGAGGTCTACGGCACTTGCGAAGGGCTTGTGAAAGAAGGCCATCCGATGAATCCTTCAACGCCCTACGCCGCTTCCAAAGCGGCCGGAGATGTTTCTTTATTTACTTACTATAAGAACTTTAACTTTCCTTTGGTGATGGTCAGGGCGACCAATGTCTATGGTGCTTGCCAGCAGCTGTTTAAGATTATTCCAAGATCGATCATCAATCTTAAAAAGGGTAAAACGATTGAGCTTCATGGCGGCGGCAAGGCGGTCAAATCCTATATTCATATTAGAGATATCTCGCGGGGCGAACTGTTGGCCATGGAAAAAGGAAAAACCGGCCAGATCTATCATTTTTCGCCTGCCCGGGGCATTGAGGTGCGGGAAGTGGTGAAACTGATTTGCCAAAAGATGGGCCTTGATTTCGAAACGGCCGTTACCATGGCTCCGGAACGGCTGGGCCAGGACAAAGCTTATGTGATTGATTCCAGTAAAGCCAGAGAGGAACTGGGCTGGAGCCCGGAGATTTCGTTAGAAGAAGGAATTGCCGACACAATCCGGTGGGCGGAAGAGAATTTTTCTTTAATCGAGCAGGAGCCCCTGCAATACATGCATAAGGCTTAAAACCGCCTGTTCGAAAAGCCCAAAGCCCTGTAGCATTAAAAAATGAAGTTAAAAATTAAAGAAAAAATTAAAAGCCTGTTAAATTTCAAAAGTCCCATTTTGGCTAAATTTGGGCTGGAAAAGGCTTTGCTTAATTCTTTTGGAGCCAAAGCGGTGGCTTCTTTTTTGGGGCCCTTGCAGATCATTTTGATCATGCGCTATTTTTCTGCTGAAATGCAGGGTTATTATTATACCTTTGGGTCTTTGCTGACTTTCCAGGCGGTTTTAGATTTAGGCCTGGGCTCGATTGTGACCTATTTTGCTTCGCATGAATGGGGCCGTTTAAAATATCTTCCGGAAACCGGCATTGTCGGCGATGAAAAAGCCCTAAAAAGGCTGGTTAGTTTTGGCCGGGCGGTTTTCAAATGGTATTTTTTAGCGGCTTTTTTGCTTTTTGTCGGATTAAGTTTTGGCGGACTCGTTTTTTTTGATTTAAAAGAAACGGTCGGCTTTAGCTGGAAAAAACCCTGGATTTTTTTAAGCCTGGCGAATTCCTTGATTTTTTTCTTTATGCCTGTTTGGGCTCTTTTGGAAGGCTGCAGCCAGCAGAACAGGGTGGCCTATTACCGTTTGATCTATTCTTTGATTTGGGGCTCAATCAACTGTTTGGGGGTTTTCCTGGGAGCCGGCTTATGGGTGAATGTAATCGCTCTTTCGGGCTGTTTATGCTGGAATCTTTATTTTTTAAAACGGTATTTTTTTGTTTTTTTTAAAACTTTTTTCAATAAGCTTTTGGTTATTAAGATTCCCTGGAAAGAAGAGGTTCTGCCGATGCAGTGGCGTTTGGCTTTGGGCTCGCTTTGCGGTTTTATAGCGTTTGGTCTTTTTAATCCGGTAATTTTTCGTTTTTTTGGGCCTGTCATGGCCGGACAGGTGGGGCTGGTTTTATTTTTAACCGGGGTAATTACTAATTTCAGCTTGATTTATTTGAATGCTTATTTGCCGCAGTTCGGCACTCTTTTGGCCCAAGGTCGCCTGGCTGAAAGAGAAGCTCTCTTTTTAAGGGTATTGGGAATCACATTTTTACTTAGTACGGTTTTGTCTTTAGGTTTGCTTTTTTGTGTTTATTTGGGCAAGTCTTTGGGCTTTTATATTTTTAATGTACGGATGCTGGCTTCCCCCTGCCTTGAATATTTTGTTTTAGGAAATTTTTTAATTTGCCTAAGCTGTCCTTTTTCTATTTACATGCGGTCTTATAAAAAAGAACCGCTTTTAACGATTTCTTTAATTGCCGCCTTGGCAACTGTTTTTTTGCTTCTTCTTTGGGGTTATAAGCATAATCTGGAAAAGCTTGCGGTCAGTTATTTGGTGCTGCATGTTTTTGGCTTGGTTTGGATTTTCTTTTTGTGGATAAATTTCAGAAAAAAGCAGATTATTTTAACTAAAAAAATTGAAAGTTAAATGATGGAGACCGAAAAAAAACTAAATTTAAAGCTTTTTTATGCTCTTTTAAGAATCCGTTTGGTCGAAGAACGCATCGCCCAAGAATATCCCAAGCAGCAAATGCGCTGTCCGGTCCATTTGAGTATTGGACAGGAAGCGATTGCCGTCGGCGTTTGCAATAATTTGAACCGGGAAGACTATCTTTTTAGCACTCACAGGGCCCATGCCCATTACTTAGCTAAAGGCGGCAGTTTAAAAAAACTGATCGCCGAAATTTACGGAAAGGCTTCCGGCTGTTCAAAAGGCTACGGCGGATCAATGCATCTGATTGATTTGGAAAGGGGTATTTTGGGCACGACACCGATTGTCGCCGGCAGCTTGCCGGTAGCGGTTGGGGCCGCTTTTAAGATAGCGCTTAAAGCTGAAAAAAAAATTGTCGCCGTATTTTTTGGCGAAGGGTCTACGGAAGAGGGCGTTTGGAGCGAATGTTTGAATTTTGCTAGTTTAAAAAAACTGCCGGTTCTTTTTGTTTGCGAGAACAATTTTTTTTCGGTCTATTCCCCTTTGGAAGTTAGACAGCCGGCTGTTAGAAACAGGGTTGCAATCGCCAGGGCCCACGGTCTTTTGGCTAAAAAAGCTGACGGCAACCTTCTGAAAGAAGTTTATCTGGAAGCTAAAAAAGCGGTTAATTATCTAAGAAGCGGAAAAGGTCCGGTTTATCTGGAATTTGACACTTATCGTTTTCGCGAGCATTGCGGCCCCCATGCGGATGATCATTTGGGATATCGAAAACCGGAAGAAGTCCTGTTTTGGCAGGAAAAATGCCCCTTAAAACTTTTTCAAGCCAAGCTTATGGAAAGGGGTTTTTTAAATGAAAAGCAGTTTTTGGAAATGAAATTAGAAATAGAAGAAGAAATTGAAGAGGCGTTTCTTTTTGCTCAAAAAGCGCCTTATCCTGAACCTGTTTTACCAGCCGGAGAAGAAAAGCTTTATGTCTAAAAGAGAGCTGTCATATGCTGCCGCGATAAAAGAAGCCACGGAGCAGATGATGGAAATTTGCCCCGAGGTTTATTTAATGGGTCTGGGCGTTCCTGATCCGAAAGGCATTTTTGGCACGACCCTGGGCCTTAAGGAAAAATTTGGGCCCAAAAGAGTGCTGGACATGCCGGTTTCTGAAAATGCTTTAACCGGCATTGCGATTGGTTCGGCTCTTTTAGGATTGCGGCCGATTATGACCCATCAGCGGGCTGATTTTTTCTTTTTAGCTTTAGACCAGATGGTAAATAACGCCGCTAAATGGTCGTTTATGTTTGGAAAGCAGCTGCAGGTACCTTTGGTAGTGCGGCTGATCCTTGGCCGGGGCTGGGGGCAGGGGCCGCAGCATTCCCAGTCCCTGCACAGTATTTTAGCCCATTTTCCGGGCCTTAAAGTTGTGATGCCTTCCAACGCCTACGATGCCAAAGGGCTTTTGGTTTCCAGTATTGAAGACAGCGATCCGGTAATTTTTATTGAGCACCGTTGGCTGCATAACATTAAAGGAGAAGTGCCGCAAGGCCTTTATCGCGAGCCGATCGGCAAAGCTAAGATCTTAAAAGAAGGCCGGGACCTAACGATAGTTGGCTGTTCGCAGATGGTTTTAGAGGCTTTTAAAGCCGAGAAAATCCTCAAAGAGCTGGGCCTTTCGGCCGAGATTATTGATTTAAGAACAATTGCTCCTCTGGATAAAAAAACAATTTTAGCATCAATAAAAAAAACCGGCCGGTTATTGGTTTTAGATCCGGACTGGCTTAGTTATGGACTTTCCGCAGAGATAATTTCTTTAGCGGCCGAAGAGGCCTTCCGCTTTTTAAAAGCGCCGCCCAAAAGAATGGCCTATCCGGATGAGCCCAGCCCAACTTCCTGGGCGTTGGCCAACTATTATTATCCGATTGTTGAAGATATAGTAAGCGGGAGTTTATGCTTGATGGGAAAGGAAAAAGAAGCCAGGGTTTTTGAAGAAAAAAGCCTCCAAAAAAAAGCTTTGGCGCCTTTAGATGTGCCCGATGCTTCTTTTACCGGGCCCTTTTGAGCTTTTTCAATAAAAAATTTAAAAGGCTAAAAAACATGGGACAAGAAATCGATCTTTTAAAAAACTACCCCAAGGCCAAAAGAGATGTTAAGGCCAGAGCCGAGAGCAAAACGGAAGAAGACAGAAAAATTGCCCGACAGTTCGGCCGGGACTTTTTTGATGGCGACCGAAAACACGGCTATGGCGGCTATAATTATCATCCCAGGTTTTGGCAGCCGGTTGTTCCTGATTTTCAAAAGTTTTATAATCTTGGCCCCGGCAGCCTTGTTTTGGACATTGGCTGCGGCAAGGGCTTTATGCTCTATGATTTCCAAAAAGCAATACCGGGACTTAAAGTTAGAGGAATTGATGTTTCGGGGTATGCTATTGAAAACTCTTTAGCGGATATCAAGCCGGCTTTACAGGTAGCGGATGCCAGGTCTTTGCCTTTTGAAGATGATTCGTTTGATTTGGTGATCTCAATTAATACGGTTCATAATTTGGAGAAAGAGGAGCTGGCTTTAGCTTTAAAGGAAATAGAAAGAGTCAGTCGAAAGGACAAATTTATTACGGTGGATGCTTACCGGAACGAAGCAGAAAAAAAGCTGATGCTGGCCTGGAACTTAACCGCCAGGACCATTATGCATGTAGATGAATGGAAAGCTTTTTTTCAGGAAGCTGGTTATCAAGGCGATTATTACTGGTTTATGCCGTAAACAAGGAACAGGTATGGAGCTTGGAATTAAAAATAAATTAGCGTTGATCACTGCTTCCGGCCGAGGCATTGGGAAAACGGTGGCAAGGACTTTGGCTAGGGAAGGAGCTTCGGTGATTCTTAACGCGCGTTCTTTAAAAGAATTGGAAAAACTTAACCTGGAGCTTTCCGGTTTTGGGGTTAAGTCTTGGTTTTTTTGCTATGATTTGACCTTGCCGGATGGTCCGGGCGAGCTTTTTAATTTTTTACAAAAAAACCAACTTTATCCGGATATTTTGGTGCATAATTTAGGGGGGAATTTGGGAGTTACTGAACCGCTTTGTTCTTTGGCTGATTGGCAAAAGGTTCAGCGAATGAATTTAGAAGTTCCGATAGAGTTAAACCGTCTTTTAATTCCCTTTATGCAAAAAAAACAATGGGGCAGAATTTGCCATGTTGCTTCAATTTCTGGCTTGGAAAACCAAGGCCCGCCAAGCTATTGTGTGGCTAAGGCCGGTTTAATTGCCTATACCAGAAGCATAGGCAGATACTTTGCAAAAGATGGAATTGTGATCAATTCTGTTTTGCCGGGAGCTGTTTTTACAGAAGGCGGATATTGGGACGAGGCTTCTAGAACCAGGCCTTCGCATGTGCA
>JBAZHS010000082.1:0-5740 GCA_041652275.1 Parachlamydiales bacterium | reverse complement strand
CCTTTACCCGGCCGGGCCGGTTGGAAAAAAAAATGCCTCAAACCAGTTTGCCTCTATCAAATAAAGCCCCAAAAAGCTTATATAAAAAGCCTGGAGCTGATAAAAAAAAACCAACGCCCGGACCAAAAGCCAATTGGTCAAAATTAATTTAAAATTATGAAGATCTGCCTAGTCATTCTTAACTACAACGGACTGAGCGACACTTTGGAGTGCCTGGATTCGGTTTTTAAAATGGATCATCCCGCTTTCGAGGTCATTGTTATTGACAACGGCTCCAAAATCAAACCTAAAAAAACCATTCTAGAGCGCTTCGGCCAAACACAAGTTATCGAAAATCCGGAAAACCTGGGCTTTGCCGAAGGGTGCAATCTCGGAATCAGACAAGCCTTAAAAAACGGGGCCGAAGCAATCCTGCTTTTAAATAACGATACAATCGTCGACAGCCGGCTTTTAAAAGAACTGGAGCTGGCCGTTCAAGAAACGCCGCAGGGCGGAATTTTAGGCGCCAAGATCCTTTGCTACCACCAAAGGGAGACCATCGATAATGTCGGCGGCTTTTTCTCTTTTCAAGACGGCCACTTTTTTTACTACGGCTCCGGCTCCCACAAAGACAGCCCCAGCTACTGCCGGATGCGCAAAGTCGACTATATCTGCGGAGGTGCTTTTTTAATCAAAAAAGAGGTCATCGAAAAGATCGGTTTTCTGGAAAAAAACTTCTTTTTGCTTTGGGAAGAAGCCGATTTCTGCCTCAGGGCCGAAAAGTCCGGCTTTGAAAGCTGGAACGTTCCGAAAGCTTTAGTCTGGCACAAGATCTCCGCTTCTTTCAGCGGCGGCAAGATCCATTCCGACTACTTCTGGTGGCGCGGCCGGCTGCTTTTTTTAAAACGCAACCTAAGCCCCCTAGAGCTTAAAAGCCTCTACCGCCGAACTATCTGGAAAGAGATCTTTAAGCTTTACAAGCGCAAGACCTTAAAAACCCTTGAACTCTACCTTTTAAAGTACCTGGCCCGGGCCCCGATCGAGGAGATCAAGATCAGAAAAGCCCTCCGCTACCGGGCTTCCTGGCAAGGCATTAAAGACTATTTTTTCCGGCGCTTTAATTCCGGGCCGGCCTGGATCGGACAATATGAAAAAACCCCTTTTTACCGGCGCTTTGCTAAAAAAGGCCAAAACTAAAAAACTGAAAAGCCCCCAACCTGATCTCGGTTTTTTTAAAAAATGGCTTAAATCCGCTAAAAGATAAAAAAAACTTCTCGGCAAAGTCCTAACTTATGTTATAAGTCTGTATAGGAGTTTCTATGAAAAGATTTAGCCGTTTTTTTTCTGTTCTGGTTTTTTTGTTTTTAACTTCCTGCCATGAAAACCAGTCCATCGTCAACAATGTCGACGAAAGGGAAGCCAACGAAATTATTGTTTTTCTGGCCACCGAGGGCATTGAAGCCCAAAAACTAAAGGGCGCCGTCCAGGAAACTGGCGGCAGCAGCTCCTCGGCCATCTGGTCGATCCAGGTTGCGCCCGAAAAGTCTATCGATGCCATGGCCCTTTTAAACCAGCAGGGCTATCCGAGAAAAAAAACCACCACTTTGCTTGAGCTGTTTGCCAAACAGGGGCTGATGTCGACCGATAAAGAAGAAACCATCCGCTACCAGTCCGGCCTGGAAGAAGAGCTGACCGGCGTCATCCGCAAGATTGAAGGGGTCTTGGACGCATCGGTCCATATTTCTTTTCCCCAAACCGAACTGATTCCGGGAGCCGCCCCGGCAAAAATCAAGGCCGCCGTCTATGTCAAGCACCAAGGCGTCTTCGACGATCCCAACTACCATCTGGACAGCAAGATCAAACGGCTGATCGCCTCAAGCGTCGAGGGCCTTTGTTTGGAAGATGTTTCCATTATTGCCGACAAATCGCAGATCGCCCTGGCCAAAATCAAACCGGCTTCCGACCTGATCGCCGCCAAAGCCAGAGGCAAAGAATATGTCTCGATCTGGTCGGTCATTATGACCAAAAGCTCGTCAGCGCGCTTCCGGACAATCTTCTTTACCCTGATCGCCCTGGCCCTGTTCTTCGGAGCTCTGGCCGGCTTTTTAATCTACAAGTTCTACCCGCTCTGGCAAAAAAACAAAAAAGAGTAAGCGATGCACAGCTCTTCCTGGGTAGTTTTAAAAAGCCTGCTCCATAAAAAAGATCCGGCCCTTGTAAAGGTCCCGCTGCCTTTTTTGGGTGAAAAAAGCCAAATCAGATTGCAAAGCGCTCCCTTTTTCGAGCGTCCCATCCAAAGTACCTCCTTTGATCTCAAACCACTGTTAAATGAAACCCACTATTCCTGGTTTTTACCGATTCTGCAAAAAACCAACTCCAAGGAATGGCCTTTTTTTTTCGCCCTTTTTGATTTAAAAACCCAGAGCAAGCTGAAAAAAAAATTAAAAAAAAACCCTCTTACCGCCCGCCTGACTCCGGCCGCCGAAGGCTATTTCCAAGAAAAGCTGCTTAACCATCTTGTGCAAGAACACCCCGCCCTTTTGCCCAAAGCCTACCTGCCCTTTTCTTTGCTTTCCCCGCTTTTAAAGCTTTCCAAAAAACAGCTCGTCGAGCTGATTGATCTAATCGCGCTTTTTGACCTTGTCAAAGAATATTCAAAAATCATCAGCCGCACGACCCTGCAAAAACTGAACACCATCCTTTCCGATAAAGAAAAGTTTTTTTTAAAAAAATACCGCCACTATCAAGAGCCGTTTCCCTTAAGCCCGCTCAACCTGGCCCAATTCCAGGGCAATGCTTCCAGCTTGAAAATCCTTTTGCACAAACGGGGTCTAATGCGCCTGGCCAAAGCCCTTTCTTTTCAATATTTCGATCTTTCCTGGCATCTGGCCCACACCCTCGACCTGGGCCGCGGCCGGGCCCTTTTGGAACTGGCGACCCAACAAGAAAAGCCCAGGATCGTCGAGGTCTGCTTAAAAGGCATCCTGGAAATTCTGCCGCAAATCAAAAACGAGGTATAAACCATGGGACTTTTCACCTTGCTTTCCAAAACCGAAGTCGAAATTGCACCCGGCCAGAAAATTATTCCCGCCGAAGCTTTTTCAACGATTAAAACCGCCGAAGAAATTTTAAAGGCCGCCCAGGCCGACGCTTTGGAAATCAAAAAAAAAGCCGCCCAAGCCGCCCTCGAGGCCAAAGCCGAAGCCAAAGAAGAAGGATACCAGGAAGGGCTGGAAGCCTTAAACGAAAAGCTTTTAAAGCTCGATCATCTAATGCAAACTTTCGAAAATGACATCGCCAAAAAAATTATGCCGATCGCCCTCAAGGCGGCCAAAAAAATTCTGGGAGAAGAGCTCCAGCTGGGAGCTGAAAAAATCCTTTCCATCATCCGCCAGGCCCTAAAACCGGTTTTAGAGCATCACAAGGTCATTATCTATGTCAACAAGGCCGACCTGCCGGTTGTGGAAGAAAACAAAAACAAACTCAAAGAGCATCTGCACCAGGTAAAAATCTTCTCCATTCAGGAACGGGACGACATTGAAGCGGGCGGCTGCATCATCCAAACCGAGGCCGGCATCATCAATGCCCAGCTCGAAAACCAGTGGCGCGCTTTAGAAAATGCTTTTGAAAAAATGCTCAAAGAGTAAAAATGAAGTGCGTATGCGGACAAAAATTGTTAGCTTCCTGCTTTTTTCTTTTCCTCTTCTAGCCCAGGACCCTGCCAGCGGCTTCGGCCAGCCTGATGTTATGACCAAAATGCTGGTTTTGGCCGGCCTTTCGCTTCTGCCTTTCATGATCATGCTTTTAACCTCTTTTGTCAAAATTGTCATTGTCCTGTCGCTTTTGCGCAACGCCCTCGGCATCCAGCAAACACCGCCCAACCAGGTCCTCAACGGCATGGCCCTTTTGCTTAGTATCTATGTCATGTTCCCAACCGGCCTGGCCATGTACAACGCCGCCAAAAGCACCATCGACACAAGCCCGCCGGCCGCCCTGTTTTCCGAACAGACGCCGACCTACCTGATCAATGTCATCGACAAAGGCAAAGAGCCGCTAAGGGCTTTTTTGGAACGCAATTCCAATCTCAAGCACATGCGCTCTTTTTATAACCTGGCCCAAAGAAGTTTTCCCGAGCCTTTCAAGTCCGCCATGAAGCAAAATGACTTTATTGTTTTAATCCCTTCGTTTATCACCAGCCAGCTGAAAGGCGCTTTTGAAATCGGCGTGCTTATCTATCTACCCTTTTTCGTCATCGACCTGACCGTTTCCAACATCCTTCTGGCCATGGGCATGATGATGCTCTCGCCTTTGACCATCGCCTTGCCGATCAAACTGCTTTTGCTTGTCATGCTGGACGGCTGGACCATTTTAGTCCAGGGCTTAGTTTTGACCTTTAGGTAGGAACAAGATGTACCAAAATGAAATCGACCAGCTGGGCTACCAAGCGCTTTTGCTGATCCTGATCCTTTCAGGACCGCCGATCATCATCAGTATGGTGCTGGGACTTCTGGTCGCCGTTTTCCAGGCCGCCACCCAGATCCAGGAACAAACGCTGGCCTTTACCGTCAAGCTCTTTGCCGTCATTCTCACTTTGCTGATGCTGGGCGGCTGGCTGGGAGCGCAGATCATGCATTTCGCCGGCGAAATCTTTAATAACTTCTATCGTTGGCGCTAATGCAAAATATCGTCGAGGCAACCGACAACTATTTCCTTTTAATCAATTCTATTCTGCAAAAAGACTTTGCTTCTCTTTTGGCCGTCTTTTTCTTGTCTTTGGGCCGCCTGCTGCCGATCATGGTCCTGGCGCCTTTTTTTGCTTCCAGCCAGCTGCCGGCGCCGATGAAAATCATGTTCTCGGCTTCGCTCTTGTTTTTGCTTTTTCCCCAGATCCTCTTTTCTTTGCAGGGAACGCTCGCTTTGGATGCCAGTTTTATCGGCCTTTTTTTAAAAGAGGTCCTGATCGGCTTTGCTTTGGGATTTTTTGTCGCCATTCCCTTTTACATCGCCCAGTCCTCGGGCTCTTTGATCGACCATATCCGCGGCTCGGCTTCTTTACAGGTTGCGGACCCGACCACCAAAACGCAGACCGGCCCGGTGGGCATCCTTTACAACTATGTTTTAATCGCCGTTTTCTTTGCCGTCGGCGGCCCTTTGCTTTTCATTGATGCGCTTTCTTCTTCTTTCAGCCTGATCCCCGTCGACAAATTCCTCTCGCCGCTGTTCTTCAATCTGAACATTCCTTTTTGGAAAATGATTCTCGGCATGCTGACCCACCTTCTGCGCCTGGCCCTTCAGCTCGGCGCCCCTTCGATCGTTGCTTTGCTGATGGCGGAAATGTTCCTGGGGATTGCCAACCGCATGGCCCCGCAGGTACAGATCGTTTTTTTGGGCATCTCGTTAAAATCCTATGTAGGCCTGGCCCTTTTGGCCGTCGCCTGGTTTTTTATTCTGCAGCAGCTGGGAAAAGAATCGCTTATCTGGCTGAAAGCCCTGAATCTGACCATTCAGGCGACCGGCACCCTGCCTTAAAGCCCCTTCTTGCACCATTATATAAAGTAAAAAACAAAAAAAGAGGTTTCTTGTACGCCAAACGCTGCTTTTAAAATCTGCTCAAATCCAGCCTTTTTTTCCAAAAACAGCGCTTTCGTAGCGGCGAAAGTTTTTTTCCTTGCCTCCGCCCAAAATATCCCCGGTTTCCAGCTCCGGTTAGCCCGGCAGCTTCCAGGCTGCCAACGCACCGGCAGCCATCAAGATCGGAAGA
>JBAZHS010000081.1:3901-5837 GCA_041652275.1 Parachlamydiales bacterium | reverse complement strand
CGGCATGGGTAAGACTTTTTTTGAAAATTTTGCCGAGGCCAAAGCGGTTTCTCAGGAAGCCGACGATCTTTTGCACCAGTCTTTGTCGAAATTGATTTTTTGGGGCCCGGAAGCTGATTTGGTTCAGACCAAGAATGCTCAAACAGCTATTTTTGTGACTTCCTTGGCCCTTTTGCGGGTGTTGCAAAAAGAGCTGCCCATTTTAACGCCAAAGGCTGCCGCCGGATTGAGCCTGGGCGAATATACAGCGCTTGTAGCGGCAGAAAAAATTGCTTTTCCCGAGGCCTTGCTTTTGGTCCGTAGAAGAGGGGAGCTGATGCAAGAGGCTGCTCAAAAACATCCTGGCACCATGGCAGCGGTTTTGGGCCTCAAGGCCGGAGATGTCGAAGACCTTTTAAGGCCGATTCAGGAAAACGAACAAGTTTATCCGGCGAATTTCAATACGCCGGGGCAAGTGGTGATTTCCGGAACTTTTTCGGGAATCGAAAAAGCCAGCCGGCTTTTAAAAGAGGCGGGCGCTAAAAAAATTGTGCTTTTGCCGGTGAGCGGCGCTTTTCACTCGGGGTTAATGGAAGAAGCCGGAAAAGCGCTTTTGCCTGACTTGGAAAAGCTGGTTTTTCTGGATTCAGCGATCAAACTGATCATGAATGTCCCGGGTGCTTTTGTTGAAGATAAAGCGGAGATTAAGAGCAACTTGGCGCAGCAGGTTACCCAGCCGGTGTGCTGGCAAAAGGGCATTGAAGCCCTGGACCGCTTCGGTACGACCTTTTTTTTGGAAATCGGGCCGGGTAAAACCCTGACGGCCATGAACCGCAAGATTGCGCCGGCAGGACAAAGTTTTTCTTTGGAAAACCTGGATGATTTAAAAAAGCTTCAACAAGAGGTAGTTTAAAGATGCATTTGCCAAACCAGATTGCCGTTGTTACCGGCGCCACCTCGGGTATCGGCAAAGCGATCGCCGCTTTGTTTTATGCCGAGGGCGCTTCCGTGGTTTTGATCGGCACCCAGGAGGAAAAGGCTAAGGCCGCCCTGGAAGAAATGGCTCCTTTAAAAAAAACCGAAAGCCAAAAACTGCTTTTCAAACTTCTGGATGTTGCCGATACCAGCGCTGTTGAACAGGCTTTTTCAGCCATTTACCAGGAACTTGGCCAGGTTGATATTTTAGTTAACTCCGCCGGCATTACCCGCGATAACTTTCTTTTCAGGATTTCGGAAGAAGACTGGGACCGGGTTTTGGCGGTCAATTTAAAAGCGGTCTTCAACACTTGCCGGCAAGTCTACCGGCCGATGATGAAAAAGCGCAAAGGCAAAATTATCAACATTTCATCGGTTATCGGCCTTACCGGAAACGCCGGCCAGGCCAACTACGCGGCTTCTAAAGCCGGAATGATTGCTCTTACCAAATCGCTTGCTTTGGAACTGGCCCGTAAAAATGTTTGCGTGAACGCGATTGCGCCGGGTTTTATTCAAACCCAAATGACAGAAGTCTTGCCAGATGAAATTAAAAAAGGCATACTGGCAAAGATACCATTTGAGCGCTATGGTACGCCGGAAGAAGTGGCCAGGCTGGCTTTGTTTTTGGCTTCCGATGCTTCAAACTACATTACGGGACAAGTCATTAATGTCGACGGCGGCATGGTGATGCTTTAAAGGCCTAAAAAAGCTTTAAAAACTAAAACTAAAACATGGGGAATTTTATTATGTCGATTGAAAAAGAAGTCATAGATGTGATTGTCGAGCAGCTCGGCGTGGATGCAGCTGAAGTCAGTCTGGAAAAATCCTTTGTCGAGGATTTGAATGCCGATTCGCTGGATTTGACTGAGCTCATCATGACTTTTGAAGAGCGCTTTGGTTTTGAAATCTCCGAAGAAGATGCGGAAAAGCTCAAAACTGTTAATGATGTGGTCCAATACATCAAGTCTAAGCAGAAATAGAG
>JBAZHS010000081.1:0-3891 GCA_041652275.1 Parachlamydiales bacterium | reverse complement strand
CGCTTTTAAGCTTTTTGTTAAAGCCGGAGCGTCCTTTTTCTTTAAGCAATTTAGATTTTTTTAAGGTCTTTAGTATATCCCGCTGGCGCTTTTACGGATTTTTTTAGGCCGGGTAAATTTTTTCTTGAAAGACTTTGCTATCCGGCCGGTGGAATTGGCTCTGGGCCTTGCTTGGACGTTTAAATTCAGTAAAGCACCTGCAGGCAGATCAGGTGCAGATCATTTTCCAGCTCTTTTCTTTTGAGGGCAAAGCTAAGTTCTTTTTTCAGCATATTTACGGCGGTGTCCAGTCCTTCTTCGGCAAAGACCGAAAAGACCTTTTCAATCAGTTCACGGATCAGCTGGGGGGAGGAAAAATAGCTGGCAAAGCCGCTATTGCCCAAAAAAATGAAATCACCGGGTTCTAAAATATAGTCGTTTTGTGAAAAGAGCGCTTTTTGAAAGGTCGACCAGATAAGGGGCGGCATCAGGTGGTGCGCTTTGTATACTAGCCGGTTGGCGGGTTTTAAAATGGAAATTTGCTGGGAAGGATAGCTGCGGCCGATGGTTTTTTTGGTGGCGTCTTTGTAGAGTTTATAGTTGGTTAAAAGCAGGTACATGTCTTCAAAGCCGCTTTCTTTGGCCTCGACCAGCTGCATTTGTAAAAGTTCGGGAGTTAAAGATGGAAAATCTAAAAGAAAACCTCTGGGCTGATAGGAATAAAAAGAAATGGCCTTGATGGCGATCGCATCAGAAGGGCATTCGTCGATGACTTTTTGCAGCATATAATTCTGTAGCAGCATGGCGCATTCGTATTCGCCCTGGGCTTTTTCCCGAATCAGGGAATTTTCTTTCAGCCGGTTGATGTTTTCGTAGAGGCACTCGCTCATGGTGCTTAAAGTGTTGGAAAGTTCCTTGAGTTCTTTCGGACCCTGGATTTTAATCTGCTCGCCGTATTGCCCGGCGGCAATCGCCAGGGCCGAATTGTTCAGCTTTTGGATCGGGCGGACAATTTTTTTGGCCACCAAAAGAAGCGAGCCGGTCATGGCAGTCAGCGCAATGGCGGCGGTGAAAAGAATGATCATCAGTTCTTTTTGGAATTTTTGGTAGACGATCTCCAAAGAGGCTTCGGCGGCCAGAAAGCCGTCTTTCTGAAAGGAGGGCAGGTAGATAGTGAGCAGCTTGGCTTTGGAAATGGGGTGGAAAGAAACGGTATAGTGGTGGGGATAGGGCTCGAACTGCTCTTTGGCGTTTTTCGGCAGATGGGGCAGGGTATAAAAATGATTGATGTTAAGGCGGTTTTGCAGGTCTTTCAGGGTCGGCTGAAGCTCCAGGCCCTGGTTTTGGCCTCTGAGCGAGCGGTATGTCAGCGCCGAGGAGAGCAGCTTGGTTTTAAAGCTGCCGACAATTTCCGAATACCAGTTATAGGAAAGGATAAAAGAGATCAAAAGCGTTGAGCCGATCATGGTCGGCAAAAGAAAAAGTAAAAGCCTCGTTCTGATTTTCATACGGGGCAATGCCGGCAAAGAGTTTTTTGGGCGTAATGGGAAAGCAGGGCGATCGCAATCGAGGGGCACTCGGAAATAACATTAAAAAGGTTGGTTTTGGACAGGGTTAAAAGCAGGGTTTCTTTTAAACAGCGGGCCTGGTATTCGCGCTGGCTTCCGGCAAAAAGCGCCTCGTCGCCGAAAAAGTTGGTGGCGGAAAGGATTTGAAAGGGCTGGTTTTCTTTGTCCAAAAGTTCGATTTCGCCCTGCACAATAAAATACATGCGGCTGGCCTTGCCGTTAACCTCAAAGATCTTGTCTTTGGCATCGAAAAAATCCTGGTGCATCTTGTCGGAAATGGCCACCAAGAGGTCCAGATCCAGCTCTTCGAAGAGAGGGACTTTTTTTAAAAAGAAAGCTTTTTCAATTAAACTTAGTTCTTTCATTGTTTTAACAACTCGTAAGCATATTGATGAAGGGGTCCGTCGGAGCTTTTGATCTGCTCGCGAAGGGATTCACGCCACTTGGGCATGCGGAATTTGGCTTTTAAAGAAGAAGCGATGGTCCGGTCAAATAAAGAAGCGGAATTTTCCAGGGTGTTTAAAAGCTCGGTTAAGGAAAGCCGGGTCGAGACGGCGTAGTTTTTTTCATAGATTTTCAGTTTTTCTTCAATTGGCCAGTCGTCGATCAACGGCTGGATGCGGTTAAAAATATGCGAATCGCAGTTTTTTTCCAAAGTTTCAATTGCGTCGGCTTGCGCTTTGGTATTTTTTGAATGCAGGGAAAGCACCAGGAGATCGCCTTCTTCCAAAGAGCCGGCAGCCCCCAAAAGGTGGATGATGAAGGAGACGATCGACTGAAAGCCGGTCAAAAGGGCGTTTTCCAGCAGTTTTAAATCATACAGAGGGTACTCTTTTTGGATGGTATGGCCGAAATAAAGGTAAAAGTAGGCCCGCCTTATTTCCAGGTCGATGATTTCCCTTAAGTTGGCCTGCAGCTGCGGCAGGGCGATCCGGCCGAGGATTTTGCCGGCCAAAATCCGGCAGCGGTCGTGCAGCTTTAGGTCTTTGATCAGGGCAATTAAGACCGGAACTGTTTTTAAGCCCATCTTCAGGATGACCGTTTCGGCCAGCCTTCTTTCGGCCGGCCGAAAAAAAATACTTTCTTTAATGATCTCTTTGATTGTCGAAGAGTCGGAGATGATGCCGAGCGCTTCCAAGCAGCAAAGGCGGAACCGGCTGTCCGAGACCTCGCCCATGCGCTCGATAATTTTTAAAGCAAAAGGGGAGAGGCTTTTGGAAGAAAATTTTAACAGGGCGGCGGCGGCGGCGGCTGCGACCTGGGCCGAGCCGCTTTCCAGGAATTTAATGGTTTTTTCCAAACCGTCGGGTGAATCTTCTGAGATTAGCTGAAGGCCTAAGATCTTGTTTTCTTCGCTATCGCTTTTTAAAAGCAGGTCGATTTCTTTTTTGGCGATGGTTTTGTTTAAAGCGATGTTTTCCGGCGTTTGCTGGGCTTTGGAATGTTTGAAGGTGGTGATTGCAATGGCTTTGTCGCCAAGGTCGCCGGAATCTAAAAGATCCGCAACTTTTTCCGGATGCAGAAAACCTCTTTTGGCCAAATACAGCTGAGCCCTTTTTTGCAGTTTTTCAGATGGGTTTTCTTCCAGCCAGCGGCCGATGGTTTCGATAATTGAAGGATCATTCGAGAACTGGCAAAAATCAAGCTGTTCTAAAACGGCCAGTTTGCCTTCTTCGGAAAAACGGCCGGCGTAAAAAAGCAGTTTGGCAAGGTTTTTTTTATCCTGCGAGCCGATCAGGGTTTGGAACGCTAAAAGCTGCATTTTTTCCGAAGGGCTTTTGAGCGCTTCAAGGATATCTTCCTGGATTTCTTTTTGTTCTTTGCGGGAAAGGCGCCGGAGCCAGTCTTTGATCCGTCTTTCAAAGTGAATGGAATTTTCCTGCAGGTTCAGCAGGATTGAGCGCGGATAGAAGTGGCGCAGCACAAAAGAAACAATTAAAAAGACTAGCGCCAGGCTGAAACCAAGCCAGATATGGCGGCTTTGCAGGAAAATTAAAAAAAGCGAGCTGAAAAAAAGACCGACGGGCTCAAAAAAAGAATCGTTGATAAACCTTAGGGCGCCCCTTAATTTTAAAGGAGCCGCCTTGACCAGAAGGTTGAAGTTATTGTCTTCAATTGTGAATAAAACGCCGTCAACGGAAATAACGCCTAAAATTGCGATCAAAAGCGTTTCCTGGATCAGCCATTCGCTATATAAAAAGGTGAACACCAGCGGGGGGACTAAAAGCATGTTGGTAACCCCGATGCGCTTGATCGAACGGCGGTAAAAGAAGAGGCCGACCAGGATGTTTCCGGTAGCGACAAAAGCTTTGATCTTGCCGAGGAACTCGGCTAAAGAATTTTC
>JBAZHS010000080.1:0-5855 GCA_041652275.1 Parachlamydiales bacterium | reverse complement strand
GAAAATCTGCTTTTCATAGGTTCGTGTCCTTTTTTAAAGTTAATAAAGTTTACACGAACGTCTACTTCAAAGTGGACTAGTTTTTGGGGAGCAGGTCAAACGCTATTTTTTAAGCTTCAGATTTTCTTTTTCAAGACGGGCCCTGCGGGAGTGTCTTCAATCACATAGCCCTTTTCCAAAAGCCGGTCCCTGAGCCGGTCGGCTTCCAGGAAATCCTTTTGACTCCGGGCTAAATTTCTTTTTTCAAAGACCTGCCGGACCTCTTCGGGAAAACTTTCTTTTTTTTCTTTAAAAATCTCCATCACGCCGAGCACCTGGTCGATCTGGTCTAAAAAAACCAAAACCATGTTGGCCTCGGCAAAGCCCAGCTTATCCCGGTCGCAAAGAAAATTAATTTCACGGATCAAATCAAAAAGCGAAGAAAGGGCCACCGAAATGTTCAAATCATCGGAAAGGGCGGAAGTAAATTTCTCTTTGGCCGAATCCAAAACAGCTTCGATTCTCATCCCCGGCTTTTCAATTTTGATCTGTTTCAGCCTCTCGATAAAATCAAAGATCCTTCTTAAACTTTTGCCGGCCGCTTCCAGCCCTTCAAAAGTAAAATTAAGCTGGGTGCGGTAATGAGTCTGAAGCAAAAGATAGCGGACCTGCCTGGGATCGTAGCCTTGGGCCAAAAGGTCCCGTAAGGTATAAAAATTTTTCAGACTCTTGGACATCTTCTTGTTATCAACCAAAAGATGCTCGGAGTGCAGCCAAAAGCGGACAAAGGGCTTCCCGCTAAAAGCTTCGGACTGGGCAATCTCGTTTTCGTGGTGGGGAAAAATATTATCAACGCCGCCGCAGTGCAGATCGATCGTCTCGCCAAGCAAGCTCATTGCCATCGCCGAGCACTCGATATGCCAGCCGGGCCGCCCCGGGCCAAAAGGGCTCGGCCAAAATATCTTACCGTCCCTTTTTTCGTCGTAAACTTTCCACAAAACAAAATCCGCAGCATTTTCTTTGTCGTAGCTGTCCAAAAGAACCCTCTGGGAAGCGCCTTCCTGCAAATCTTCTAATTTTAAATGGGAAAGCTTTCCATATGAAGGAAACTTGGCCAAAGAAAAATAAATGCTGCCGTCCAGGCCCCGGTAAGCCATCTCCTTTTGCAAAAGCATTTCGATCAAAGCAATCATCTGGGGGATATAAGCTGTAGCCTCAGGATAGAACTCCGCCCGTTCAATGCCCAAAGCATCCAGGTCTTCGAAAAAAGCTTTTTTATAGAAGTCGGTATACTCTTGCAAAGGCCGCCCGGCCGAATTGGCCCCCTTAATCGTCTTGTCATCGATGTCGGTCAGGTTCATCGCCTGCTTCACTTTAAAACCGAAGAACTTCAAAGAGCGCCTGAGCAGATCTTCAAACACATAGGTCCGAAAATTGCCGATATGGGCAAAATCATAGATGGTCGGGCCGCAGGTATAAAGCAGGACCTCCGGCGGACTGAGGGCCTGAAACGCTTCTTTTTTTCTTGTGAGCGTATTAAACAGCTTAAGCATTTTTTTCTCCTCAGACCATCTGTTGTAAAAAGCGGTAATCCGTCTTGCCGGTACCCATCAGCGGGATCTGCTCCAGCTTGCAGACCTGGGAAATTTTTACGATCTGCCCAAAGCCGGCTTGTTTCAAGAACAGGTTCAGCTCATTTTTATCCAAATCCAAAACCGTAAACAGGACCAAGGCGCCCTTGCCGCCTTCCTTTTCACTGGCCACCAAGGCCAGGGGCGCCCCCTCGAAAGAGAGTTTTTTTCCTTCCAGATATTTTAAGAGGGTTTCTTCGATGGCGCCAAGCGAAACCATCTCGCCGCCGATCTTGATAAAGCGCTTCAGCCTTCCGGAAAGGATCAAATAGCCCTCTTTGTCCATATATCCCAGATCGCCGGTACAATACCACCGTTTGCCCTCATAAACCAAAAACGGGTCTTTTTTCTCGCCAAGATAACCATTAAAAATATTGTCGCCGAAAACACAGATCTCCCCTTCGGTATGAAACGGCAAAACCTCCTTGGTCTCCGGATGGACAGTAATCATCTCAACGCCGGGAAGCAGCCGGCCGACACCAAGAGAAGCTTCCCCTGGACGGCGGATCGCCAGGACGGGAGAACACTCGGTAATCCCATAGCCCTCGATCAGCTCTTTGCCCATCATTTTGACTTTGGTAAAAAATTCCTGCGGGGTTTTTTCGGCTCCGGAAACAAACAGGCGCATGGTTTTCAGCTGCTGTTCGCTCGCCGCGCTAAAAAGCCCTTTTAAAAAAGAGGGAGCCGAGCAGAACAAAGTAGCCTTCCAGCGGGAAATCGCCTCGGCAATCGCGTAGCTGTCGGTCGGATCCGGACTATAAGCGACCCGCATGCCGCAAAGCAGGGGAAAAAGCCCGGCGACCGTAAAGCCGAAAGAATGAAAAGGCGGCAAAACGCCGAGCATGATCTCCCGATCGCTAAACTCAACGCAGGAAAAAGCCGACTTCAGGTCAAAAAGAATATTCTTGTGGGAAAGCGGCACTCCCTTTGGATTGGCTTCGGTGCCGGAAGTAAAAAGAACTACCGCCTCATCTTTTTCTGAAATTGTCTCCAGGTTCAAACGCTGCACCAAAGCCGGCGTTTTTAATTGGGCTAAAAAAGCCGCTTTCAGCTTGGTCGCCAGCCCCATCGCATCTTTAATGTCCTCAAGCAAAACCAGTTTTTCCGCAACTGAGCCGAATTCAACTCCCGAAAGCCGTTCTAAAAAGCGCCAGGAAGAGATCACTGCTTTAACTTTGGTCAGCTCCACCATATGGTTTAAAAAGCGGGAACCTACCGTCCAATTCATCATTACCGGCACCTTTCCGGAAAGCATCGAAGCCAAAATCGCCAGATCGGCCCCGACTGAGGCCGGCAGCAGAATGCCGATGTATTTTCCCGGCAGCTTTTTAAATTCCAAAGCCAGGGCCAACGCCGCCCGTTTCATTTGGGAATAGCTCAAAACGCCGACCAGATCATCGCCCAAAGCCGACTGGCCCTTAAGCCGGTCGGCAGTTTTCAAAACCGCTTCAAACAGGGTTTTGCCCTCAGGCTCCCTCAGCTTACAAATAGTCTCTAAAGGCCAGCTATGGCTGGAAGAAGCCGTTTTTGATTTCTTTTTTCGCTTTCCGCCCGAAGCGATCGCAATCAGATCTTTAACAGTAAGCATCTCCTCCGGATGGGCCTCTTTGATATGAAAGCGCACATTCAAAAAAGTGATTAGTTCGGCAATGTCCAAAGAATCCAAACCCAGATCGGACGCCAAAGACATCCCCGGATCGATCCGGGGAAGGTCCGGCTGCATTCGTTTCAGCTCAGTCAAGACCGCTGCTTCAGCTTCAAAAGAATAGGCCGCCGGCAGCTCGTCGTTTTTTTTCTCGGGCAAAAAAGGCTTTAAGAGCTTTTCTTTAAAACAGCTGTAGGAAAGCCTTCTTAGCGGCTCAGTTTCAACTCTTTTTTCCCCGTCAGGATATTGGTTATACCAGTTTTCCAAATAGCGGTTGATTTCCAACCGACTGCCCTGCCTGGGAAAATCCTCCCCGGCCATTTCCAGTTCGATCAAAACCCTCCGTTTCGGCAAAAAGAAAAGAGCGGAAGCCGCAAGGTTTTTCAGCCGGGCGAAAAGCACCTTTTTAAAATCCGGAGAACCAGGAGTATAGGCCCTGGAAAAACTCGAGCCCCACAGGCCGGAAACGCGCACCAAAACCAGGTTCACTCCCTCCACTTCCTGAATCAGCTTATGGGCGGCTGAAGATCCGCCGAGCACCTCTTTACCCGAACCTTTCAAGCGGCCCGAGGGATAAAGTAGATAGTTTTCCTTATGCTTCAGCCCGTGGGCGATCTCCTTGATGGCCTTTTCCGTTTTAATGATTTTCACTTCGTTCATGGAAGTGTCCAGATCGGGAACGCTGATCGCTTTGGCAAGCCGCATAAAAAAGCGAAAACTCTTTTGGCGGTAAATGTATTCCACCACCAAGGGGCGAAGCCGGAACCTGGGCCAAAGCAGGGTGAACAAAAAGACCGGCTCGATCAAGGCCGGATGGTTCGGCAAAAAAAGCACTCCGGCCCGGCGGTTGAAAAAGCGGCTTTTTAATTTTTTTTTACCGACCACTTTAATCCGGTAGCGGAAGCGAAAAAAAAGCCAGATAATCTGGCACAAAAAACCAACAATCCACCTGGTCATAAAAAACCCAACTTTTAAGTTTTGATTTTAGCCAAAGCCCCTTTTTGGGCCACCAATTATTTTATTTTCTGGCCTTTTTAACCCCTCGAATTAAAGCTTTTAAAATTTCCTTTGGCTTTTTATCCGGAAAAATCCTATTTAGGACTTAAAAACCAGGCTGGAGAATGTCTTTCAAACTGTCCTACCAAAAATTTAAAACCAGTTTTTTCCGGCTTTTTCAAGAGTCCCGAAGGCTGCTGCACCTGAAGCCTAAAAAAGCTTTAGGAAAACAAAGCCATGAGCTGGCCAATTTGATTCTGGCGGAAAAACTGCAGTTTAAAAAAGAAACGAAAAAGCTCCTTCCCAAAAAATCTGTTAAAGAATAAATTTAAAATAGCACTCTACAAGGAGCATATTTATGGCAGAAGTTAACAAACCGGAAAAGGTTAGCCCCTTTGCCCCGGCTCCCAAAAAAGCCACCAAAGAACCGGCCAAGCTTGGCATCGTCGTCCCCCTTCCAAAAACCAAGGTCGATTTGAAAACTGCAGAAAAAATTAACGAAAATTACACTTTTAAAACTGCCCAACCGGATTCAAAACAAAAAAAAATCATCAACCTTTTCAAAAAAACGATCGGCTAAAAATTGATCCGCCTTTAAAAAGGGCGCTTTTCAAACAGGCTCTAAAACCTAAAAAATGCCAGTCTTTACTTTCGTATCTTCAGCTGTTTGGAAATAAAATTAATTTCAAAAAAATGACCTTCTGCTTTCTCCAAAAAACCTTTTGGATTTGGAGCTTTTTTTTCTTAAACTTACCGGAGCTTAAATGTTTTGCAGAAACGACAGGGCTTTGGCAGCCAGCTCTTTGCCCTGCTCGAAACTGATTTTTACAGACATTTCTTCGACCGGAACCCAAAAACCGTCCACAATTTCGGATGAGTCCAAAACCACTTTCCCCTGAACTTCGGCCAAATAATAGCCGACTGTTTTCAAGACCTTTTTACCGTCACGCTGAAAAGTATAATTTTCGACTAAAGGATCCGGGCTCAAATAGTTTTCGACCTTCAGTCCGGTCTCTTCAAAAAGCTCCCTTTCAGCCGTTATTTCAGGCCTTTCCCCCTTGAGCGGATGGCCTTTAGGAAAACCGATATGGCCCTGGGCTTTTTGCACTAAAAAAACTTCCCACAGTTGCTTTTCTTTTTGAAAAACCAAAGTCCCGATCGTTTTCCGATCGGCTCCGCAGCTTTCCGCCAAACGCTTGAGGTCCTGTCCTTCTAAAACCGGCTCATCCGCTGGTTTTTCGAAATTTTTTTTTCTTAAAGGCACAATGCCAAAGCTTTTTTCCAAAAGCATTTTTTTTCCTGTTTTTAAGTGTTTTTTTTATTGTTGCCGATTTGGGCATTTGCCTGCCATTTTTTTTATGCCCCAAAAAAGCTTTTTGAAACAAACCGCTTCAGGAAATAATTTAAAAAAACAGCGTCTGGCATCTGGCTTTTTCGCCTGTTTTTTTAAAAACTTTATCTTTTACCCTGAAAAAATAAGCCGGAAATTTTTTAAAAACAGCTTCTAGCCGCAATAAGGAGCAAAAACCAGGGTCGAATTGTGGCCGCCAAAACCAAAAGAATTGGAAAGGGCCGATTTGATCCTGAGCTCCTGAAAATGTCCG
>JBAZHS010000079.1:0-6010 GCA_041652275.1 Parachlamydiales bacterium | reverse complement strand
CCTACGCTTCCGTCCTGTTTACCGCTATTTCCGGATTTGATTTAGTGTTTGCTGCCATGGGCTTGTCGTTTGTAACAATATCTTTAATCAGCAGCTTCGCCCTTGATCTTTTAAACGCCCTGAAAACGCCCAAAGCGGCTCCTTTTCCAAGCAAAGCTCCGGACTTTTTACCCCGGCCAAAGAAAGCAGACGCCTTACTTTTTACCCTGGCAGAAGAAAGCAGACGCCTTGATAGAGCTACGAGTAATCCCGATGGCTTAGAGTGTCCGCTTTGCTTAGAGCCTTTAAGGGGGTTCGCAAAAGAACAGGTCCTGGTCGATCCCACAACCGGTACGGTTTGTGTTGCCAAAAGTCTAATAGAAGCACTTGAATTTAGCCGGGCCGAGCAGTTGAAAAAATGGCTGGAGGAAAAGAAAAGAATTAAATGCCAGGACTATAACATTGACTGGAAAACTTTAGCCAATCCCGCAGTTTTAAAAAGATTTTGCCTTAACCCCAGCGAAACCGAACAGATCCAGGGGCTTTCTCCTTTCAGCCGTTTGCCGCTGGCGATTCACGATTTGGTTCGGCCTTCCCACTGGCCCCTTCCGGACGGTTGGAGTATCGATCAGGATGTTCATCAAGCTTGGCTAAAAAATCATTCGTCTTAAAAAATCAAAACAGTACCCGAATAGTTTTAATAAAGCTCGAATTGTAAAATGTACCGTCCTGGGTTTTTTCAAAGAAAACAGTCTTTTTGACAAAAAAAACAAGCCGCTGTTTTTGACAGCCAACCACTAGCAGCTTTTTTGGCAGCCGGGACAAAAATACGCCGATCGTTGGCCAAGCCGTACTTTTTGGATTATTTTTTTTCGGCATTGTGGACAAAGCTGTCCGGCTTTTTCATGCACCAGTAAAAAGTTCTGGTTAGACCCAAAATGATGGCCGGAATCAAAAAAATTAAGCGCATTACGACCGAGCGAAGTGCCCCCGTTTTCAATACCGTCTTGTAAAACTTTCCGAATTGAACCAAACAGGCGCCCCGCTTCTTTTTCGGTAACCTTAGAAGCGCTTTTCGCCGGATGGATCCGCGCTAAAAAAAGCGCTTCGTTGGCATAAATATTGCCCAGCCCGGCCAAAAAGCTTTGGTCTAAAAGCAGGGGCTTGATCCTGGTTTTTTTAGCCTGCAACCGAGAAAAAAAAATACGGAAAGTGAATGTTTCATCCAAAGGCTCGGGGCCGAAGTTTTGAAAAAAATCTTCCAAGCTGCGAATTAAGGTAAACTTGCCGAAGCGCCGAATGTCATGGTAAATCAGAAACCGGCCGTCATCAAAAGCGATCCGAAGATGCTCGTGCTTTTCAAGTTTTTTAAAGGGCTTAAAAACAGGTGCCCGGTCATCCTTAAATGAACGGCCAGGGAAAAGTCGGAAAGGGTGAAAA
Organism: Parachlamydiales bacterium; assembly: GCA_041652275.1. GTDB lineage: Bacteria > Chlamydiota > Chlamydiia > Chlamydiales > SM23-39 > JBAZHS01. The sequence continues at coordinate 4,591 of JBAZHS010000079.1, read as the reverse complement.
CAATAAATTTAGCCCGCCGGAAAATTTTTTTAACCGTTTGATTGACAAGTAGGCGGGGCAGGGCGGCCGGAACAAAGAGTTTTTTTAAAACCGCTTCCGTTCGCACAATCCTTTTTCCAACCAGGCCGGCTTGGTTTAAGCTTCTGACAACGGTTTCAACTTCGGGAAGCTCGGGCATAACAACTCTTTTTTAGGCTTGGCAATTTCCAATTCGGAATTTACAGAAAAGTTAGGCCAAAAGCGCTTTTTCTTAAAGAGCAAAAAGGGGCTGCCCAATATTTTCCTTTCTGCTATTCTTGTTAATTGGTAATTTTTTAAATTTATTGGGCAGCAGTTTCTTTCCTTGCTGAAAAGGAATTTCTTGCCGTAAAAATAAAACCTTTGGGCTTTTTATGGACAAACCAAGATACGACCACCGGAAAATTGAAAAGAAATGGCAGAAATACTGGCTGGAAAACCAGACTTTCAAAGCCCAAATCGACCCTAAGAAACCCAAGTACTATGTCCTCGACATGTTTCCCTATCCTTCCGGAGCCGGCCTGCATGTCGGCCATGTGACCGGATATACCGGCACCGATATTTTAGCCCGTTTTAAAAGACAGCAGGGGTTTAATGTTTTGCATCCCATGGGCTGGGACAGCTTCGGGCTGCCGGCCGAGCAGTATGCCGTCAGGACCGGGGTCCATCCTGAAAAGACCACCCAAAAAAATATTGACACTTACCGCCGCCAGCTGATGTCTTTGGGCTTCAGCTATGACTGGCAAAGGGAAATTGCCACTTCTGACCCCTCTTATTATAAATGGACCCAGTGGATCTTTGCCCGGCTCTTTGAAAAAGGGCTGGCCTACGAAGCCGAAATGAACGTTAACTATTGTCCGGCCTTGGGCACAGTTTTGGCTAACGAAGAAGTAGAAAACGGCAAGGCCAGGGACTGGGGCTATCCCGTGGTCCGAAAACCGCTGAAGCAGTGGATCTTGAAAATCACTCTTTACGCCGACCGCCTGATTGAAGACCTAAATGAGGTTGACTGGCCTGAAAACATTAAAAAACTGCAGATCAACTGGATTGGAAAAAGCGAAGGGGCCAGGGTCTTTTTTGGACTTGACGGATCAGATGATGCCATTGAAGTCTTTACAACCCGTCCGGACACACTTTTCGGCGCCACTTACCTGGTGCTCTCGCCGGAACATCCGCTTTTGGAAAAAATTACCGCGCCCGGGCAAAAGCCGAAGGTTTTGGAATACCAAAAGCTGGCCAGCTCAAAAAGCGATCTGGAAAGGACCGATCTGGCCAAGGAAAAAACCGGTGTTTTTACCGGCGCCTTTGCTTTTAATCCCGTTAACGGCCAAAAGATTCCGGTTTGGACCTCCGACTATGTGCTTTCCGGATATGGAACCGGAGCGATCATGGCCGTACCGGCGCACGATGAAAGGGATTTTGAGTTTGCCCAAAAATACGAATTGCCGGTAATTTGCGTTTTCGAACCGGATCCGGAACAGATTGAACTAAAAGCCGGAGAAACGCTTCAGCAGGTTCAAGAAAAAATCCTCTCCGGCCAGCGCTGCTATGCTGGCGGCGGCCGTGCCATCCATTCTAAAAATGCAAGCCTGAACTTAAACGGCCTTTCCGTAGAAAAAGCCAAAACCGAAATGATCCGGTGGCTTCAGGAACAAAAAAAAGGGGAGGGGGCTTCTTCTTATAAGCTCAGGGACTGGCTCTTTTCCCGCCAAAGGTATTGGGGAGAGCCGATTCCCATCCTTCACTTTGCCGACGGGACCAAAAGGGCCCTTTCCATCGACGAACTGCCGCTTTTGCCCCCCGAGCTTAGCGACTATAAGCCGGCCGGCGGCGGCGAAAGCCCTTTGGCCAAAGTCAAAGAGTGGGTCGAAGTCCAGGATCCGAAAACCGGGAAAAAAGCTAAAAGGGAAACCAATACCATGCCGCAGTGGGCCGGCTCCTGCTGGTATTACCTGCGTTTTATCGATCCGAAAAATGACCAGGCGGCCTGGAGTCCGGAAGCCGACCTCTACTGGATGCCGGTTGATCAGTATGTTGGCGGCACCGAACACGCCGTTTTGCACCTGCTTTACGCTAGGTTCTGGCATAAAGTCCTTTTTGATCTTGGCTTTGTGCACACCAAAGAACCTTTCAAGACCTACCGCTATCCGGGACTGGTGGGCGCTCCTTCCTACAAGCTGCCGGAAGGAGGCTATCTGCCTCCGGACGAAGTCTTTGAAAAAGACGGCAGATACCTGAGCAAAAAAGACCAGACGGAAGTTATTGTCCAAACTGAAAAAATGTCCAAATCCAAGCTCAACGGAGTCAATCCGGACGAGATCGTGGAAGAATTTGGCGCCGACAGCCTGCGGCTTTACGAAATGTTCATGGGCCCGTTTGACAAGGAAAAGGTTTGGAATACCGACGCCGTTTCCGGCTGCAGCCGTTTTCTAAACCGTTTTTTTGATCTTTGCCATTCGGAAAAAGTTTCCGGACATTCCGAACAGGAGCCCCTGGAAGCCTTGAAGCTGGGCCACAAGCTAACCGACCAGGTTACCAGCGACATTGAAAACCTGCAGTTTAATACGGCCATTGCCCATTTAATGGAATTTATCAACGCCTTTTCCAAACTCTCCAGCTATCCCAAAAAAGTTTTGGAAATGGCCCTGCAAATGCTTCATCCTTTCGCTCCGCATATTGCCGAAGAGCTTTGGGAGCATTTGGGCCATAAAAGCTCGATTGCCTACGCTCCTTTGGCCCAGGTCGAGCCCAAATACCTGGTTGAAGCCCTGACCACCTATGTTATCCAGATCAACGGAAAACTAAGAGGCAAGCTGGACCTGCCGAAAGAAAAGTCTGAAGAAGAGATCCTGAAGCTGGCCAAGAGCCATCCAAACATCGAAAAATACCTGGCCAACAGGAAAATCAAAAAAACCGTTTTTGTGCCAGACAAACTGATCAACCTTGTAATCGATGGGATTTAGGCGGAGTTTTTGGGGTTTTGGTCCATTGGCTTTTGAGGCTTTTCAAAAAAGAAAGCCCCTCTAAATCACCCAGGCATAAAACAGCTGGCAGGCAAAAAAGATGTTTTCCTTTTTTTATGATCTGCTTTTAGGCCTTTATTTGATTTTGCGCCTGCCCGGTTTGCTTTTTTCAAAAAAAAAGGCCAATCTGTTTAAAAAGCTCGTTTTACCGGATTTTTCCTTGCCAGCTGGCCGGAAAAAGGTTTGGGTCCATGCTGTTTCTTTAGGGGAGGCGAAAGCCGCCGCTTTACTGGTCGCTCAGTTAAAACGGCAAGGCTTCTTGGTGATTTTTTCCGTCTCTACCCAGACCGGCTTTGAACAGGCCCAAAAAACCCCGGCCGATCAAAGCCTTTTTTTACCCTTTGACTTTTCTTTTCTCATGAAACGGCTTACGAAAAAGCTCCAACCCGAACTGGTGGTTTTGATCGAAACTGATTTCTGGTACCATTTTTTAAAATATATGCGCCTGTCGGGCGCTAAAATCGCTCTTTTAAGCGGCAAGCTTTCCAACCGTTCTTTCCGCCGGCTGAAATACTGTGTTTTTTTTGCTAAAAAGCTTTTTGGCCTCTTTGATCTTCTGGCTGTTCAAAATGCAACCTACCAAAAGCGTTTTCGGCGATTTGCTTCCAGGAACAAAGTCCAAATTTCCGGCAACTTAAAACTCCAGGGATTTTCTTGTCCGGTTTCTTCGGAAGATTCCCTTTTAAAAAAACGCTTAAAGCTCAGCCCGCAAGACCAAATCATCACCATTGCCTCGACCCACTTCCCGGAAGAAAAACGGCTTTTAAACGAACTGGGGCCCCTTTTAAAAAAAAATCCCAACCTCAAGCTGTTTTTAGCTCCCCGCCATCCCGAGCGTTTCCGCCAGGTGGAAAAGCTCTTAAAAAAGCTCCCGTGGCCTTATGCAAAACTTTCTCGGCTAGCACCCGGACAAATTTTACTCATTGATCAAATGGGCTTTCTCAATCAGGCCTTTTCACTTTCGTCTTTAGCCATTGTCGGAGGCAGCTTTACTTCCAAAATCGGCGGGCACAATATTTTAGAGCCGCTGGCATTCGGAGTTCCCGTAATCTTCGGGCCTTACATGTATAAACAGGAAGATTTAAAAAAGCTGGTTTTGCAAAAAAAACTCGGCTATCAGCTAAAACTAGAAGAGATCAAAACCGCTCTTCTTGGCCTTTTACCGCAAACGAACCAAGAAAAGGCCCGGTTTCAGAACGATTGTCAAAAGCTTTTTTCAGAGCTTAAGGCGGAAGAAGAAAAAAGCTTTAATTTAATAAGAAATCTTTTGTAGTAAATTCTTAAGGCAGCTATGATTAAAAATCAAATTTATCGCGGGGTGGAGCAGTGGTTAGCTCGTTGGGCTCATAACCCAAAGGCCGTAGGTTCGAATCCTACCCCCGCCATTTTTCTTTTAGCAGGTTTGTCATGGCGGCATAGCTCAGTTGGTTAGAGCAGCGGAATCATAATCCGCGTGTCGTTGGTTCGAATCCGACTGCCGCTATTTTCTAAGATAATTTTTAGAAAGGATAGGAATTTTTTGTGATTCTTGTTCTTTTTTTTATTTAAAT
>JBAZHS010000078.1:0-6037 GCA_041652275.1 Parachlamydiales bacterium | reverse complement strand
AAAACAGCCAGCAAAACATAAACTTACTCCTGGCTTTAAATTTTTGTGAAAAAAAATTAAGCTTTAAATCTTTATTTGTGAAGAAAAAAATATGGCATGTAAGCCCAAAATGATAATGTCACCTTTCTCCAACTTAGAAATGTCACCTTAGACCTAAAAAAAACTTGGTAGGTCTATGCAGGCAACGCCCGCAATCCGATCCAGAGCCGAGCAGCTTTTCCATAGCTCGGCGCAGGATCTGGGGAGGATTCCCTTTCTTTTTCTCCATGGATGATGCCTTCCAGGCTTAATTCTTTTTTTGTTTATCCAGTCGCACTTTCTCCTTCATTTAGCACCTCCCAAGCCAAAAAGCTTAGCAAAGGTGACATTATCATTTTGGGCTTACACATAAAAAAACTTTTTTTTGCTTTAAATCTTCTTTTAGCTAAAATTCTTATCCAAAATTATGAGGTTTTAAATGAAAAAACTTTTCTGGCTTTTACCTTTGTTTTTTTTAACTTTCGAGCTGTCTGCAGAAAACCTAAAAGATTATTCCGGCCTGATTGAACATGCTCTAAAAGCGCGCTCCAAGGCCTATGCCCCCTATTCCAGATATTTGGTCGGCGCCGCCCTAAAAACCGCCTCCGGAAAAATCTTTTCCGGCTGCAATGTGGAAAACGCTTCTTACGGGCTTACCATTTGCGCCGAGCGCTCGGCAGTTTTTTCCGCAATTGCCACCGGCAGCCGGGATTTAACAGCCATTGTCGTTGCCACCAAAGACGGCGGCGCTCCCTGCGGCGCCTGCCGGCAGGTCCTGAATGAATTTAATCCCGAGATGACGGTTATTCTGATCGACGAAGCCGGAGCAATCAAAAACTGCTTTAAGCTAAACGAGCTGCTGCCGACTGCTTTTGGTCCCAAAAACCTGGAAAAACAAAAACTGTAAACGGCGCCTTATCTTTAAAAAAAACCGGACCTACCCTTACAATCCTTTTTCAAAAGGTCGAATGATCCTCTTTCTTGAGTCCGTGGAATAAAAAACACTTGCATGCTGTAACATACAGCGCCCACCCCAAAAAACCGGTCCCTCCCAAATTTCTCGAAAGAAGAGCCTTTCCACCAACCTTTTATTAACCGGCTTTTCCCTGTCTTCCGCAAAAATCCTTTTCAAAAAAAGATTATTATATTTTTCTTCTCTTGCCAAAAAACCTAAAATTATTTTATAATATTGTAACTTAATTAAATTAAAAGCAGGTTTTTTATGTGTTTGCCAAGCCTCAATTTCAGCCTCTGTAAAAGCTTTAAGCTTAGAAAGCTCAACTGCCTGTTCAACTGCTGCCAGTCCCATGACACTTCGATTGATTTCCACGGCACTGTTACCGGAAACGGCGCGACCACAGTTGTCGGAGGCTCGGATACCAGGGTTATTACGGTTCCAATCACCATCCAGTTACCCCTGCAGGCTGCCGCAGGCGTCGGCGCTTCTTCGACCGGATCCACTCCGCCGGACGGCACCACCTGCTGTCCTCCGGACATGACAGCCATTTGCGAACAGGTTACCCTCGCAGTAAGCAAAGTGCTGACCGGCCTCGCTCCGGCAGCTGAAGCTCCCGACAAGGGCAAGGGACCGGCCAAAATCAAACCCCTTACCAAAGCCCAAAAGCACTATCTTACCCTGATGCCCGAGCTGATCAAGGTCCTCTTGATCAAAGACCCAAAATCAAAAGAAGGCCGCCGGTATTATGATGAATATGGGGATTTAAGTTCATATGCCTCTGAGATTTTAGATCAAATCCCTGCACCCGATCAAAAAGAGTTCGGACACATATCCCAACCGGTAAATGACGTTGATGATTGCCGCTATGATTTCTTTTTTAGGCATTTGCGGAAAGAATGCCAGAAAATGACCGAGGAAGAGTGGTTTAATAAATGGGTGCCAAAATACGAATATGCATTAAAACGGATTGAAAAAGATGAGCATCTAAAGCATGTCATTTGGTATGCAAATATACTAATAACAACACAGGAAGATCTCAAACTGCAGGACTAAAACGCCATTTCTTCGCCCGATGCTTATTCTTACCTTCGAATGATCGCTTTAGACCATTTTTCAAAAAGCTCTTGTATTAAATCTTTCTTGGGATCTGTGGCTGCCAGATCTTTAATAGCCTTTTTTAGTTTTCTTTTCTTTACCTTATCAATTTCTGTTCCACCAATCTCCCCCAAAGCCTGATCAAGTATTTGTTTGCCAGCTGCTATTATCTCCAATATCAAGGTATCCCTTTCACCTATTAGCGTTTTCAACCCTTCCAGCGCCTTTTGTGCTATTTCCTGCATCGGCGCTTCAACTTCACTGCTCGCTTCCGCTTCACTCAAGCCTCCCAGCTCTACATCACCTGGGTTTACTTCCCCCTCGCCCTCACCTCCTTCTTCCTTCGGCGAAGTCGGGCGACCGGGAAGAGAGGCAGACCTTGGCCTTGTTGGGATCGTTTCTTTCTTCCTTGGCGGTAAAGACCTTCTTCTAGGCCCTCCCGGCTCTTTCGGCGGCAAAGCCGCTGCCGCAGGCTCTCCTGCACCTCTAACCGTTGCCTCGACAACCGTCTCACCTGCTGCCTTTGCAGCTTTTTTAGCCGCCTCAGCCCTTGGCGCCGCTGCCTCCGTTTTTTCAGCCGCTTCCCCTTCTTCCGGAAGCTCCGGCCAAAACCCTTTCAGATCGTTTTCATCAAGCTTGCCGATATCTTTGTCTTTATTCCTCACCAGCATCCGCACCAACATCTCCGTCAAAGTTTCCGCTCCCAGATCAAAGCCCCCCTTTTTACTTAAAAATTCCGCTCTGAGGCCCCGCTCGTCTACCTGAGCAAAAAGCATCGCCGCTGTCTCGGCAATAAACCTTTTAAACTCCAGCTTGTCGGGATCAAAGCGCTTTTCACGGAAATATTCCCTCAGGCTTGCCGCCAAACTCTCGGCATTCTCCAAAGGCAGCGGGCTGACCGGGTTCAAAGCATATTCCAGGGCCCACATCAGGGCCAGACGGTTTTCAAAGGCCTCGTCCAAAGCCTTGAGCTTTTTTTCCAAAGCTTCGATCTTGAGGGCCGCTTTGCGGGACTCGGCCTGGTGGATCTGGATTGCTTCGGAAGCAGCTCCGGGAGCGGGCTTGTCATGGGTAGCCTTTGATGCTTTAAGAGCTGCGATCTGTGTTTGGAGCTGGGCTTTCAGTTTATCTATGAGCGCTTGGACTCTTCCAGTCTGATCGGAAGGTTTTTTCTTGTCCGCTCTTCGAACCTCAAAACTGTGAAAAAAAGGCGGGTGGCGGATGACTTCTAGACCGCTGCCCTGGGGAAGAAGACGGTCCGAAGGCAGCTCCTGGGGCCAGTCTTCCGTTGCAATCGCCTCCCGGTTTAAAAGGGCCCGTAAATACTTCATGTTATCGGTCAGGGGCAGATTGACAAAAACCGTCGCATCGGAACCGGGCAGCTTGACCTCGGCAACCAGGTTGCGGCAGGAAAAACTTTCAAACTGTTCAGGCTCATAATCGTATGTCTCTTTTAAATACGCTTTGATCTCGTCAACCGCCAATTGGACGGCGGCGGATAAGTCGGAAGAGGGCGTAAGAGTAAAAACGGCCGTTCCGTCCGGAGCAATGATTTCCAGACTGACCGATAGTTCGCCGGCCGAAATAGTTCCTTTTTCCGGCTCCCCTGGGGCTTCTTCGACAACGGCCCTCAGGTCATGGCCTTCAAAAAGCCGATGTATGTCTTCAACGGGATCGTCGGAAGAGATTTGTGTTATTTCAAGTTTATGCAGAGGCGGATTACCCGAAGGCGTAGGACCAGACGACATAAAAAACTCCCGAACTTGCTTATACCAGGCTATATAAATAAAAACTTTTTTTAGCAATAAAAAAGCTTCTTGGTCAGCGAGAGCCTCTGCCAGGCCAGCTTCTAAGCCGCCTGCGGTAAGCTGCGGTTTTTTTTGCTTTTTATTTATGCCGTTATCTTTACATGTAAATAACAAAATTTAATCTGACACATCCTGCCCAATTCGTTATCCGGGCCCGAAATTAACAATCAGGCCACGGAAGAACACGCCCGGCTTAAATCAGCATCAGGGTAAAAACAAAAACGAAAAGCGAAAAGGTCTCGACTACAGTCGGGGCAATCGCGCTTTTTCCAAAGACCGCCGGCCGCTTGGCCGTCGCCTGAATGGCCGTCGCCGCCACCTTGCCCTGATAAATCGCCGAGATCATTTCTGCCAGGCCGGCGAAAAGCGCCAGGCCTAAAGCAACAAAAGGATCCAGCGAGCTGGCCCGAATCTTGCCGGACATTAAAACCATTAAAACGAAAGAATAAATCGCCTGAGAAGCGGGCATCGCCGAAAGACCGATCAGGCGGCCGTGGCCTTCTTCCACATGGGTCATCGCCCCGTGCGAAGCCGAGCCGGCAATCGTACAGCCCACAGCCGAACCAATACATCCAAGGGCTAAAACAACGCCTGGGCCAATCATACCAAAGTTCATAACCATCTCCTGTTTTTGTGGCCAAAAAACCCCTGTTTTAAAACCGGGCGCCACCTGTTATTTTTTTATCAGTTTGAGCGGGGTGAAAAGCTTGCCGCCGCCTTCAAAACAGTGATTGTACCATTCAAGAAAATTAAGACGCAAACCATGAATCACCCCGCCCATAATGCACATCAAAAGATTAACCGTATGGCCAAGAAAGACAATCCAAAAACCCAGCCACCAGCTCAGGTGGGCGGCCATGCCGTTAAAGGTCTGGGAAAGCACCAGGCCGGCCAAAGCCAGGGCATAAAGGCGCAAATAGGAAAGCACATCGCTGAAAACCCCGACCACGTTGATCAGCTCCTTTAAGCCGGCAAGGCGGTGCTGCACGAGGGCCAAAAGCAGAATCAGCGGCAACGAAACCTTTAATAAACAAAGGCCGAAAAGCGTTGCGGCGGCTTTTGTTAAAAATCCGGAAAAATGCAAAAAAGAGGTGGCGTTGATTAAAGAGGGCACAAAAAGATAGCCGCCGATTAAAAAAACCACCCAGCCCAGGCCGGCCCAGTTGCGGCGCCAGTTAATTAAAAAGGCCAGAATAATATGCAAAACACCGATCAAAAGCGAAAACTCCATTAAAAGATTGCGGGAAAATTCACTTAGCGCTTCGCTTTGCCCGTCCGGACCCAGGGCTTTGGCAACAAACTCAGAGCCGGTCTTAGCTTCTTGTAAAGCCGGATAGTTTTTCAGCCAAATTCCATAGACATCATCCTGCGCCTGGAGATGGTAGCCGGCTTTTTTCTCGGACAAAACCTGCAAAATGGAGAGCTTTTGCAAGGGGTTGCCGGGAGCCAAACGCAGGCCGAAATAGGAAGCGGTCAAAACACCCCAAAGCACCGTGCCCAAAGAAAGGATAAAGGCCAGCTTGGTAAAGCGTTTTAAAAAGGCCGAAGGCTGCTTGAAGCGCAGCTTTAAAAAAAAGGCCAAAGAAAGCAAAAGCAAACCGTAGCCGGCATCGGAAATGATCACGGCAAAAAAGAGGGTGAAAAAGATCAGCACCCATAAAGAGGGGTCTTTGTCCTGAGTCGAAGGCACATCAAAAATCTTAACCAGGTCTTCGCCCACTTCCGCCAGGTTTTGGTTTTCCAGATAGGTTGGAACACGCTCGTCCCGGCCAAGCGGCGTTTCTTCGGCTTCAACTAAAAAATCCGCCAAAAGCGCTTCCAAAGCGGGTTTTTTGTTCTCCGGAAGCCACCCTTCAATGGTGAAAAGCGTGCCGTCCAAAGCAGCATCCGAAGCCTTCTTAGCCGCTTCCAGGTGGTACTCGTTAAAAAGGTTTAAGGCGGCTTCTTGAAGCAACTCCATGTAACAGGCATAGTGCCTTTGCTTGGCTTCCAAAAGCAGGCGGTTCTCCCGGGCCATCTCCAGGCGCTTTTTTAAAACCCGCGCCGGCTTGGTAACCTGAATCTCGACAAACCGGGGATAGCTTTTGACTTCGTAGCTTAGAGAAAGGTAATAGTCCAGATCATACTCGGTCGACAAATAGATCAGGTCGGCCGGCAC
>JBAZHS010000077.1:0-6125 GCA_041652275.1 Parachlamydiales bacterium | reverse complement strand
ACCAAGATCAGATCGCGGGTGGCGTCAACCGCTGAAACGACGGCTGAATCCGGAATGATCAAGGCGGCGCCGTTATAATTGGTGTTTTTACCGTCAACATGCCAAAAAAAGTTTTTGTTTTGCATGATTTGAAAATAAGCGTTGGTCCTGAGGACAATGGCGGTGGCGTTGAGAGCTTCGCTTTCCGGGGAGAACCAGAAATTATCGGTAAGAACGGATTTTAAATAGTCTTCGACATCAACCTCGTTGATGATCTTGATGGTGTTTCCGATTTTATAGATGGCAATCGAACCATGGTACTGGATGCCGTTTAAAAGCAAAGCCGTTTCTTTGTTGCGGGGAGTAATGCGGATTTGGTGGATGCCGATAAATTCCTGTCCCCATTTAAGGCCGTCTTCGGTTGAGCGCACTAAAAACCGTTTGGCTAAAAGTCCGGAAGAAATTTTGGCATCGTTTAAAGGGTCGTGAAGGTAATAAGGGCCGCGCACTTCCAAAAGCGCCTCACGGGCGTTTTTTTCCAAAAGGACATGGATGTTGGCCGCTTCTAAAATCGGGCTGAAGAGTCCGAAAAGGGCTAACCAGAGCGTTAGTTTTATTTTGCTCATTTTTCTTCTCCGTTTTTTGTGTAGTTTTTACCCATATGTGCATAAGCGCTTGGGGTGGCTTCACGGCCCCGTTTGGTGCGTTTTAAAAAGCCCATCTGGATCAAATAGGGCTCGTAGACTTCGCTTAGCGTCGCGCTTTCTTCGCCCAAGGCGATGGCCAGAGTTTCGATGCCGACCGGTCCGCCGCCGTGATGGTCAATAATAACCGAAAGCATTTTTTTATCCATTTCATCAAGCCCTTTTTCATCGATTAAAAGTGCTTCGAGGGCGGCTTTGGCCAGGGAAGGAACAATCTTTTCAGCGTTGTTCATCTGGGAAAAATCGCGCACCCAGCGCAGAAGGTTGTTGGCGATCCTGGGCGTTCCGCGCGAGCGCTCGGCGATTAACAAGGCGGCCTTGGGATCAATCGGGGCGCCGAGGATTTCCGCGGACCTGAAAAGGATTTTTTGCAGGACCTCTTTGGGATAGTAGTCCAGGCGGGCGGAAAAGCCAAAACGCGAGCGCATGGGAGCGGAAAGCAAACCGGAGCGGGTCGTGGCGCCGATCAAAGTAAAGCGGTTCAGGTTCACCTGAACAGATCTGGCGGAGGGGCCGGAGTCGATCATGAGGTCCAGTTTGAAATCTTCCATGGCAGGATACAGATATTCTTCGATGACCGGGTTCAAACGGTGGATTTCATCGATAAAAAGAATGTCGCCTTCGTTGAGGTTTGTCAACAGTCCGGCCAGATCGGCGGGTTTTTCCAAGATCGGACCGGAAGTGGAGGTTAAATTGGTGCCCATGGTTTTGGCTACCAGCGAGGCTAAAGTGGTTTTTCCAAGGCCGGGGGGGCCGAAGAAAAGCAGATGGCTGATCGGTTCTTTTCTTTTTTTAGCGGCGCCGATCAAGATGGCCAGCTGGTCCTGGATTTTTTCTTGGCCGAAAAATTCGTTCAGATGCCCGGGGCGCAGATTGTTTTCGAAAAAAGTATCAGGTTTGCTCAGGGCTGATTCAATGAAGTGCTCGGCCATAAAAAATCCTACTAAATAAAAGTCTAGCAAGAAAACTATTTCAAGCGCTATATATAATTCTTCAAACGCGAGGTTTTATGGCGCTTCTTCCCGATCACTGGATCCGTAAAATGGCCTTAGAGCAAAAAATGATCGAGCCCTTTGTCGATCGTTCCGTTAAACAGGTAGACAACAAACGAACCGTCAGTTTCGGCCTTTCTTCGTATGGCTATGATTTAAGGGTGGCTGACGAGTTTAAGGTTTTTACCAATGTTTATAATTCCCTGGTCGACCCCAAAAACTTTCAAGAAGATGCTTTTGTGGACATCACCGGGCAGTACTGCATTATTCCGCCCAATTCTTTTGCTTTGGCCAGGAGTGTGGAATATTTCCGCATTCCCCGCAATGTTTTGACGGTTTGTATCGGCAAATCGACTTATGCCCGCTGCGGGATTATCGTCAATGTGACGCCCTTTGAGCCGGAATGGGAGGGTTATGTGACTTTGGAGATTTCGAACACCACGCCGCTGCCGGCCAAAATCTATGCCAACGAAGGGCTGGCCCAGGTGCTTTTTTTTGAAGCTAAAGAGGTTTGCGAGGTTTCTTACGCTGACCGGAAAGGCAAATATATGCACCAAGAGGGGATTGTCGTGCCCAGAATTTAAAGTTTTGGGTGGTCATTTTGCTTTTCGGCCTTGGCCGAGGTTGAAAAAAATCCAGGGTGGTAAGTTTTTTTTTAAAAAAAGGGTTGCAACTATTCGTTTGATTTGAATAATAAAAGAGTAGAGGCGGGGTACGAAAGATGGAAGGGCATGGGCAAAAAATGCTTGGCAAAAAAATCTTTTTTCGGCACTCCGGCTGGATCCTGTTTTTAGTTTTTCTTTTTACTTCCTTTTATCTGGTTTCTTTTCGTCATCATAACCAAGAGATTACTGTTCATCAACTGAAACTGAATGATTTACAAAAAGAAAGAGAAAAGATATCTTTAGAAAACCAGGATTTAAAACTGCGCCTTAACTCCCACGGCGATCCGGCCTGGATCGAGCTGATTTTGATGCGAGAGCTGGGGGTTGTTCCCGAAGGGCGATTAAAAGTGCATTTTACTGAACAAAAATAGTATAATCTATTTTCATGATCGTTATTAGCCTATTGTTATTGCTTTTGCTTTTTTTGGCTTTTTTGGCGGCTGCCGAAACCGCCTTTTTTTCTCTTTCGCCTTTTACCCTGCGCTCTTACAAGCTGGAAACGGATGGACGTAAAAAATTAATTGCCAGGCTTTTGGATAATCCGAAAGAACTTCTTGTAACGCTTTTGATCTTGAATATCTTTGCCGGTATTTTAATTCAGAATACTTTTTCCGATCTGGTCGGAGCTGAGGCCGGCTTACTCTGGAAGGTGGGCCTGCCCATGGTGCTGACCCTGGTTTTGGGTGAGATTATTCCCAAAACCCTGGCGCTTTCCAACAACAAGGCCATCAGCTATAAAAGCGCCCGCCTGATCTTCGCTCTGTATTATTTTTTAGCTCCTTTAAGGAGGGCCTTTACCAAGATAACCAGCGCCATTTCCCGCCTGCTTTTCTTTTTTTTAAAAAAAGAAAAAACGCTTTCGGCCGAAGAGCTGAAATACCTGCTCAAAACCTCTTCTGTGACCGGTGTTTTGAACCAGCAGGAAAAAAAACTGATTGCGGGATATTTGGACTTGAAAGAAGCGACTGTCCGCCAAAAAATGCATCCGAAAGAAGAGCTGGTTTTTTTTGATCTGAAAAATCACCCCCTGGAAAAACTGCCTGTGTTTTTTGAGTCTCATGCGCTTTTGCCAATTGTCGAAGGGGGCATGGACAATCTTCTGGGCATTCTGGCTTTGGCCGATTATTTTGCTTTTTTTTATCAGGACTCTTCTAAGACCGCCTCTGATTTAAAAGTGCTTTTGAAAAAACCGCTGTTCATACCCGAGTGGTCGTCGGCCTATGAGCTTTTGCTCAAGTTAAAAGCCGAAGATGAGTCTTTGGCGATTGTGGTCAATGAATACGGCTCGATTTCGGGTTTGATCACCTTAAACGACCTTCTGCAGGAAATTATTGGCCGGATCGAAGATATAAAAGAGCAGAAACCGCTTTATTACCAGCCTTCTTTGGATGTTGTGATCGCTTCGGCCAAATTGGAGCTCAAAGAGTTTTTCGAGCTTTTCGGCGAAGACCTTTCCCATCACAGTTCGGCGGTGACGCTCGGTGGTTTTTTAACCCAGAAGATGCAGGAAATCCCTTCCGCCGGCACAAAATACACTGCCCATGGTTTTTTGTTTTATGTACTTGAAGCGGAGCCGACCAAGTTAAAAACCATTTATGTCAAGAGGCTCCATGCTTAAAGAAGCTTTCTTGGTTTTGGGCCTTTCTTTTTTCTGTATTTTAATGCAGGCTTTTTTTTCGTCGTTTGAAATGGCGGCGCTTTCTTTTAACAAGCTTCGGCTGGAATATCTGGCTTTGAAAAAAAACCGCAGCGCCGAGCGGGTGTTATTTCTTTTAAAAAAGCCCTCCCGTCTTTTCGGCACGACTTTAATTATGGTGACCGCTTTTTTACAGCTTGGCTCCGAAGCCGCCCGCCGTTTTTATTTGGCCCTTGGGCTGAATGCCGACCTGGCGCCAATCTCCCAGATTGTTTTAGTAGTGATATTTGGCGAGCTGGCGCCGCTTTTTGCGGCCCGTCGCTATAGCGAGCAGGTGGCCCTGTTTTCGGTTAAGATCGTTTACATGATTTCAAGGCTTTTAAGCCCACTGATTTTTCTTTTAGGCAAGATCACTTCTTTTTTCGACCGGCTGTTTAAAACGCCGCCTTCCGATCTGTTTTTGAGCAAAGAAGAGCTGCAAAAGGCCTTTGAAGAAAAAGACTCTCCGCTCTCCAGCCGGGTTTCCCGCCAGATCGGGACAATTTTTAATTTAAAGAATCTGGAAGTTAAAAAAGTCGCCCTGCCCTTGAAAATGGCCGGAATGGTGGATTCCCGGACAACCCTTTTTGCTTTTAAAAAGCATTTTGCCAAACAGGAAAAATATTTTTTAGTCTACCATGACCAAAAACCGAATATTGTCGGCGTCTTAAATTTGGAAAAACTTTTTAAGCTGGAAGCCGAGCAAAGGGTGGTCCTGGCCGCCTCTTCTCCTTGGTTTGTCACTGAAAACAGCTCTCTTCTTAGCTTGATCGAAGAGTTTCGCTTTAACCACCAAAAAGTGGCGGTGGTTCTGGATACTTTTGGCCATGTGGCCGGTTTTTTGCCTTTGGAGCTGATTGTCGATCTGATCTTCGAAAACAAAATTTACCCCAAAAGCCTGCAAAAACAGCTGGAGCTGACTTTAAAGGGTAAAACCAAGGTGGTTGAGTTTAATCAAAGGTTTGAGGCCAAGCTGCCCTTTTTAAATGAAGATGAGACGCTTTCCAATTTGATTAACCGTACCCTTGGCCACCATCCTTCTGAAGGGGATATGGTCAGGCTTTCCGGCTTTGAACTGAGAGTTAAGCAGCCGGCGCTTTTTGGCTCTAAAAAGGTGATTGTGCGCTCTGGCTTTTAAGTTGTTTTTGATTCGTAAGTTGTTGGGAGATTGACTGGGAAAAGGTTTGGAATCTTTTTTTTCACCTCAAAAATTTTACAGCTGTTTTTTTAAAAGATGCTTCATTAAAAAAAGCAGGAAAATTCAACGGCATTTAGTTGAGTAAACGCTTTTTTTAAAGAGGGGTGGGAGTGATTTTATCTAAAGTAGTTTTTTCAAGGTTTTCTGGTTAATTTTTTAATTAAAAAGAAACCATCAAGTCTGCGTAAAACAGCTGGTGGCTTCTTTGATGTTAGCTTTGAAAAGGTTTTGTTGAAAAACATCATTGAAATTACCACTTCTCTTAAAGCTTTGTCTGGCATTAAAGGCCAAGCAAGAAAAATGATTTCATTTTACGATTTTTATTATATCGACAATCAAACTGGTTGCCTTCAAACCTATAAGTACACCAGCAAAAATGATAATCCATTTAAAATTGTTTTTTACCCAAAGAAAACTCCTTTCCATTACCGAAGCTATTTTATCTAAAAAACCTTTTCTTTGCTTTAATTGTTCATTTAACTGATGAATTCGCATTCGATCCGCTTGCGCTGTTTGCAAATGAGCTTCAAAACTCTCAGCGCTTTGTTGTAAATAGTCTTGAGCTTCTTGACAAACCCTAATAGCCGTTTCCCAAATACTTCCCTCAGCTGCTTCTTCATGTTCTGGATCCTGAATACCCACAGGGGCCGTAGATTGAGTGGATTGAATGTCCAATTCTCTACCCATAAAGTTTTCCTTGGTTGCAAAGTTTATACAATACAAAACAAACGATTGCCACCGATGAAACTATTAAAGCTCTTTTTAGCAAGGGAATTTTGTTTTGGGAAAGGTTTGTTATAATTCCCCTGAGTTCAACAATTTTATGGTCGTTGTTTTTTTGTGTTGCTTCCTGAATCCGAAGCTTTTCAGACAAAAGATCAATATCTCTTTGAATCTGCTGATAAACCGCCG
>JBAZHS010000076.1:0-6246 GCA_041652275.1 Parachlamydiales bacterium | reverse complement strand
CATTTGCTCTTTAGTGGCGGAATAGCCCTGATCGAAGCCGGCAGTTTTTTCCGGTTCATAGTTGGCCGCAAAAGAAAAAGCGGCTAAAAAAAGCAGTGAAATTAAAAAAGTTTTAAATTTATGCATTAAAGTTCCTTGAAAAAGTTTTTTAGGTTTATTTCTGTACCAAGTTTATTTTTTTTTAATCAAAGCGTTCTTTATGGATTTCAGCTTTTTTTTTAAAAAAAGAGGCGACTGACGGCAAATACAAAAAACCAATCTTCTTGGTTGTTTCATACTGAAACCGGCTCTCCGGCTTCTTTGGCGGCCATCAAATAACCGTTGTTCAGCATGGCCTTTTTGATCTTTTCCAGCCCGGAGCCTTTTTCATCGAAAACTTCCGATGATTTTAAGCTGATCATCCGTTTTCTGGCTTCGGGATTTAATTTTTTCACAAAATCCCGAAAGAGCAGCATGATTCTTTTACGGTATTCAATCTGCGGATCTCTGACTTCATCGACCAAATAGGGCTGATCGGGATCATCCGGTTCGACTAAAATGAAAAGGTCGTATTCTTCCTCTGCCCACTGGTAAGCCATCTGGCGGAGCAGGTCATAGTATTTGTTGGGGGTATTGCGGTCTAAAAAGTAAACAATGCCGTCCAAAACCCCCCGGTCTAAAATAATGGCGTCATATTTTTCCGCTTTGGCGTGAAGTTCTGAGAGCACCGCTTTATGGAAAACCCAGACCTCAGTTTCAATGACAGCCTTTTCATTGATCGGAAAGGGGCAGGCCCGGATATTTTCCGCAATGATCTTGGCGTTGATGTTATGCTTTTTTAAAAGGTTGCCGATCTGGAACGAGAGGGTGGATTTTCCAGCGGCATGGGTTCCCAGGATATTTATTTTCAGCATCTTATTGTTTTTAAGCATGAGATCTCCTTTGAAAGGCCCTAAAAAAGATAAGGGTTTATTTTGAGGACATATCTTGCTTTTGAGCTTACTTCGCCAAAAAATTTCTTTCAAATTAAAAATCGGTTGGGGCTGGAATTAGCGTGTGGCTGACTAATTTTTGAATATGTTTTTAACTTCGACTGAACGGAATGTGAAATTTGGCAGTTGTCTACGGTTGCGGCGGCGCTTCACAGCTAAAGCAAGCCTGCGGTGTATTTCTTGCAAGTTTGCATTTTTAAAAGGCAGAGGAGTTTTATAAAAACTGTCCGCAATTGATTAAAGTTGCCTAAAATTTGTCATTTTTCATATACTTGTAACCTTTTTTTTCAATCACAGGAGAATTTATGACCTTTTTACTTGATCATGCGGGCGATTTATCCCCTTTATCAACAATCGAGTTAGTGCAGAAAATGCAAATTTTGGAAGAAAGCCGTTTGGAAGATTGTGGTCTTTTTTTTGAAAAACCCGAGGAACGATCCAGGTTTTATTTGGAGCTGATCCGCCGCTTGAAAGTCGACCGCCACGAAAATCTGGCCGATGAAATTTTTTACCAAAGCTGCCGCTTTGGTGTTTGGGAAATATTTTCCGATCAGAGCCGTGAACAACAGGCTAAGATCGAAAGTTGTTTTTTGAGGGTCGCCGCTTTTTTTCATTTGCCTGTTCCGGAAAAAAGGGCCGTTTTCCAAAAAGGCGCCGAAGGCCCGGACCGGATCGAGGCTTTGGCCGAAGTTTTTTTAGACAAGTTTGATTCGCCCAAAGCGGCCAGAAAGAGAATGTATGTTAGACCTTAAAAAAATGCAATTAACAACAAGCCACAAGGAGTTTTTTTTATGACTTTTCCCGGAAGCCCGTTGATTCCTGTCGTTTTAAGAGAACCGTTATTGGGACAGGCGCTTTTTGGTCCCGTCGACCATTTGGCCTTGCAAGCGGATTTTGACAATAAGGATGCTAATATTGACGGCATGTATGCATCTTTAAAGGCTCAAGAAAACCTCTTCAAACAGAAGAAGGGTAGTTTTTATTTAAATCCCGTCGATCGCGCCTTTGCCTGGAGAGAGCTTTTTGAGCACCTGCTCGAATGCGGGCTCAAAGAGGCGGCAGACGAGCTTTTTCTAGAAGCCGAAGAAAAGGGAATTTTTAATGTTCCGGAGTATCTTTTTGACGAAACCGGAAAGAAAATTCCTGTCGACACTAAAAAAATCCAAGACTTTAAAGAGGCTGTTGAGGCCTTTTTTAAAGAGGACGATGAAAGGTTTTTTGCTCCCCACCTGGAAAACGAGGAACGGGAACGGCCTGTTTTTGATTTGGACGAAAAGCTTTTAAGAGAAGAAGCCATTGAAGAAGAGGTTCTTTTAAAAATGGCTGGAAAAGGCAATTGGCAGCGGGTTTAAAGCGGGTTTTCAATAAAACCTTCGGTTTTTTGGACCGGAGGTTTTTTTAATTCCGTTTTTGGGGTTTGGCTTTCCAGTAAAGCAGCCACATGACCAGGGGAATTAAAAGATCAAAGTAGAAAACGGCGCCGCTGTTGCCGGAAGCAAAATTATGAAAAAGATACATTTGCCGGAGGTGGCCGACGGCGGCCCCCCAGCCGAAGATCCAGTTGGCAATCAAGGCGGCTAGGATGAAGCTGCCTTTGATTTTAAGCGAAAGAAAACCAAGCACGCTTAAAGCCAGATTGGATATGCCGACTTCAAATTGAAAAGGGCTGCCGGCCGGCCAGCCGATGGAAAGGGCCACCTGGTCGGATAAAAACACATGGCCGAAAAAGCCCATCAGGCCGCTCAGGCCGAGATAAACAAAAAAGTATTGTAAAAAAAAGCTGTACGGCTCGGGGTGGTTTTTTTTTAAACTGTAATGTCCGATGCCGGAGAGTACAACGGCTACAAAAAGACCGGCAAAAAGCATATAACCCCCCTTTTTCTTTTCCTGATATACCATAGTTCCAAACAAAACAAGCCTTTTAAAACCGGCTTTCCAAAGGGGGTTGCCAATTAATCTTTTTCTGGTTAAACAGGGATTTAAAAGGAGTTTTTTATGGAGATGCTTTCGATTTATCTGGCCAAGCTTTTGGGCCTTTATTTTTTAATTATGGGCCTGGCGATTTTTTTCAAGACTTCCCACTATCAAAAGTCGTTAAAGGAAATGGGCGGCAGCGATGCTTTGATGACTGTTATCAGCATTATGCCCTTGGTTGTTGGCCTGTCGATTGTTCTGGGCCACAACCTTTGGGTTGATGAGTGGCCGGTTTTAATTACCATTTTAGGCTGGCTGCTGTTAGTTAAGGGACTGATCCGGCTTTTTTGTTATAAAACGGTAATGAAAAAAACCCTTAAGATTGCCGAGAAAAAAAGCTTTTTGAAAACGGCCGGACTGGTTTTAGGCTTGATTGGTCTGATTTTATGTTATTTGGGCTTTGCCAGCAGCTAAGGCCTTCCGGATTTTAAAACGGGCTTGAATTGGTTTGTAGGCCAGGATAATTGCGGGTCCCTGAAGGTGCGTTAAGAAACGGTTTTAGGCTTTGACGGCGGCCCTTGCGGCGGGGCTAGTTTTTTTAAGGGAGATGAGTTTTTACTTTTAGGAGAGATAAATGGAAAAGTATGTTTGCAAGGTTTGCGGCTGGATTTATGATCCGGAAAAAGGGGTGCCGGAAAAGGGTATCCGGCCGGGAACTTCTTTTGCTTCATTGCCGAAGGATTTTGTTTGCCCGGAGTGCGGGGCTGCCAAAGAAGAGTTTGCGCCTTTGGGGGCTTGAGGAAAGTTTTTATTAACCTGTGGTTTTGTTTTTTTTGAGAGCTTAAAGGCAGGCTAGGCTGTCGTTTTTTGTTCAAAGGTCGGTTTTTTTTATTCTTTTTAGAAGTGTTCCCGATCAAATGCAAATTCATAACTTACTTTAGTAAAATCAGTGCCTTTAGAGAAAAAATCTCTGATCAGACGATTGGTATTTCCACAGCTAAGCTAGTTTTTTTGAAAAAGGCAACAGCTGTTGCCGATCGAACGCTCAACATCCAGACGGCAAAACTGCTGAACATAAGCCACCGCCTTATTGGTCGAGGCCCAGTCGACATCGTCAAACCACAGATAGCCGCCTTTTTTTAATTTCGGCAGGAACATCTTAACGTCATTTAAGGCTATCTCTTCGGAATGGTTGCCGTCAACATGCAAAATATCAATGCTTTCATCTTGAAAAAAGGCGGAAGCATTTTGCGAATTTGACCGTAGCGCCCGGCAAAAAACGGTTAAATGCTTTTGCATCAGCATATAGTTAAACTGGTTGTAGATGGCTTCCAGGTTTTCTTCGTCCCACCACAGGGCGTTGGGATCTTTGGCCGCATAGCCCTTGAGGCATTCGGCATTCGACCAGGGATCGATTGCATAAAGAATCCCTTCCCCCAAAAAGGCTAAAGCGGCGGCCGTCGGATAAGCGGAAGAGCCGGCATAAACGCCGATCTCGACACAGATCCGGGGACGGGTCTCATAGATCAGATCGGCCATTTTTTCGGCTTTTTCCGCAGAGCACCAGCCCGGAATGCCTTTTTGGTAGTAAAGCATTTGGTGCTTATAGATTTTCCAGGACATATTGATGCCGGTCAAAGAAGTCAAAAAAACCAGTAAAAGAGCAATAAAAAAACCTGAAAAAAGCCATTTTTTCATTTTTAAAACCTTCGGTAAGCGGGTTTTTTTTCAGCCGGAGCCTGTTCGTATAAAGACTTGCGGCAAAAAAACAAACTGGAAAGATGTTAAATTTTTTTTAAACTTTTTAGCAAAACCTTTTTGTCGAAGGTAATAATTTTGATGTGCGAGTCATTTTCTCCGCAGGCCAGGTGGACCAGCTCGCGGCCTTTTTGGTTTTCGATAACAAAGCCGCAGGGAAAAAGACAGCGGGTCAGCGGGTTGGCCGTATGAACCGGGACCGAGCTGTAAATACCGTTAAAAAAGATGGGATAATTGGAAATGGCGCTGAGGCGGAAAGGGGGGCGGTTTTCAAAAGTATAAGCGCCGATCAGATACCAGGAGAAATTGTCCTTGTCCTTGAATTTGCTGTGAAAAAAGCCCAGGTATTGGCCGTCCGCTTGAAGAGCTGTGCTGCCCCCCTGTATTTCTCCCCAGCGGAGGGGCCAGGGGCTTTTGATCGAAGCGGAATAGTTGGGAAATATCAGAGGAGCCAGGGAATTGGTTTTGGGGTCGGGCAGTTTTAAAATGGTGTGGGGATTTAAGTGGTATTCAAAATAAAGGCTATATTGGCTGTTTTCCGGGTATTCAAAAGGAATCCAGTTTTTTTCAATGTGCTGCATTTGCAGGTCCAGCTCGGTAACAAAATTAACTTTCAAGCTTTGGGGATCAACATTGGCCAGATGCATTGAGCGGCAAAGGGGGTTGGAAGAATGCAGGTCGTTATAAATGACATAAAGCTCCCTTCCGATCCAAAGGGCCCGGGGATCTTCCGAGAAATTGCTTTGGGTGTCAAGGCGGACAAACTCTTTTTCGGTCTGTTCGAAATTGCCGTCCAGCTCGGCGCAGCCGATATAGGAAAAGAAAGGCTGAACGGTATTTTGAACGATAACATCATAGCGGAAAAAAATTAGATAGTTCGGACCGGATTTGATTAAAGAGGCGTTGTAGGGGGCGGGAACGCCACGGATCTGGACCTCTTTTATGCCGATGACCAGATTGCTTTCTTCGGCCAGCGGTATATTTTGCAGATCAAAGGGCAGCTGGGGGATTTTTAAAAAGACATTGGCGGCAAAGCTCTGGTATTTTGTTTTCAGCTCTTTTTTTTCTTCTTTTAAAAGGCGCAGCTGGTAAAAAAAAGCCAGAGAGCCGAAAAAACCAAAGCAAAAAAGCAAAAAAGCACTGATTTTTTTGAGTTTGTGGAACATAAAATTTCTAATTTTTTGTAAAGAACTAAAAAATTTAGTTGTTTAAAGATACAAAATTTTTGATAAAGACGCCATTTTTTTAGAAGAGAATGCTTTGCTTTTGGATCAAAACATCTTGTTTTTGCTTGCACTTTGGCTTGCGGTTTTAAAAAGCGGCGCTTTGGAGGATGAAGGCGCGGTTGATTTATTAAACTGATTAAAGGATGCTTTTGGCGAGGGCTAGATTAATTTTTTTTATTTAAATAAAAAGCTCCGCCGTTGTCGGAAAGGGAATGAATCAAAGAGCAGACGATATCTTCTTGCACGGTGTACATTTTAATTGTGGGAACGGCGTAAAAATCGATGTCGTAGGGTAGAAAAATATGGTAGGTCTTAAAAAAATTTAAAATTTTTTGCATTCCCGAGCGCCGGACAATCATGGAATAAGCGCCGTATCT
>JBAZHS010000075.1:0-6316 GCA_041652275.1 Parachlamydiales bacterium | reverse complement strand
CTTTCTATGCCGAGATGGGCGGGCAGATCGGCGATTGCGGCACGATTCAAACTGCCGAAGGCTCCGTTCTTTTTGAAGTTGCGCAAACCCAAACGCCCTATCCGGGAGTGATCCTGCATATCGGCACAATGAAAAAGGGCGCTTTCAAAAAAAATGATCCTGTGATTGCCCAAATCGACGCAAAAAAAAGACAGCAGACCTGCAACAACCACAGCGCGACCCACCTTTTGCACCTGGCCTTAAATACCGTTTTGGGATCGCACATCAAACAGACCGGCTCTTTTGTCGAAAGCGAAAGGTTCCGCTTTGACTTCAGCCACCATAAAGCGCTTAGCAAAGAAGAGCTCCGCCAGATCGAAGACCTGGTCAACCAAAAAATCCGCGAAGACCGCGAAATTGAAGCCAAGGTCATAAACTACACGGAAGCGCAAAAAGACCGCTCGATCAAGCAGTTTTTCGGCGACAAATACGGTTCTAATGTTAGGGTCATTTCGATCGGCGATTCGAAAGAGCTCTGCGGAGGGACCCACACGAAAAGGACCGGCCAGATCGGCTTTTTCAAGATCTTAAAAGAAAGTTCGATCGCCGCCGGCACCAGAAGGATCGAGGCCGTCAGCGGCGCTGCCGCCGAAAAGCTGATCCAGGGCAAAGAAGACCTTTTAAGCCAGCTTTCTTCCCTCTTAAAAACCAGCGAGGCGAAATTAACCGAAACCTTAAACCACCTGATCAAAGAAAACCACCACCTGAAAGAACAGCAAAAAGAAAAGCGCAAAGTCGATTTGAAAATCCTCTTTGGCGAACTGTTAAAAAAGAAGGTCCAAAAGGGCCCGCTGGCTTACATCCTGGCCGAAACCGCTTTAGAAGCCTCCGAACTGCCCCAGATGGCCGGAGCCCTGGTCCAGGCTTTACAATCCGCCCTGGTGGTTTTAAGCGCCAAGACTCCCGAAAAATGCCTTTTTTACATTGCCGTCTCTGCCGATCTGGCAGAGCAGGGCCTGGCCGCCGACCTTCTGATCAAAAAGATTGCGCCCTTGATCAAAGGCGGAGGCGGCGGAACCAAAACCGCCGCCCAGGCCGGCGGCAGCGCCAAAGAAAAAAGCGCCGAAGCCTTGAAGCTGCTTGAAAAGCTGCTTGAAGACAGGCGCTGAAAAACCGTGTTAGACCATTTGGAAAAGAGTCCGGCTTTTTCGGCCCTGGGGCAAAAAATCCAGGCACCTTCCTGTTCTTTGCTGGTGCAGAAAAGCTCCGCCGCCTTCAGCTCCCTGGTCGCTGCTTTTTTGCAAAAAAAAACCCAAAAAAACCTGCGGTTTGTCTCAAGCTCCCTAAAAGAAGAAGAGCTTTTCGAGGACCTAGCTTTTTTTCATTCCGGTGAAATTTTGGAATTTCCTGCTCTCGAAGGCCCCCTTTCCCTTGGCCCTTCTTCCGACTCTCTTGGCAAACGCTACGAAACCATCAGCCAAATCAAAAGCCTGCCAACGCCGAAGATTGTTCTAACGCCGCTCAACGCCCTGATGCAAAAGCTGCCCGATCTGGAATTTTTCGAAAAACAGGCTATCGCTTTAAGTCCGCAGGCCCACCTGCCTTTTAATAGTTTGGAAAGCCGCCTGGCTTCTTTGGGCTTTAAACGGGTCGCCGCCGTTGCAGACAAAGGCGAATTTGCCCTAAGAGGCGGCATTCTGGATATTTTCACCCCTTCTTTAAGCGCCCCTCTCAGGATCGAATTCGAAGAAGACAGGATCGTGCAGATCAGGCTTTTCGACCCCTCTTCGCAAAAAAGCATCCAAAAAATTGAAAAGGCCCGGATCTTTCCCAATCTGGAAAAAAACGCTAGTTCGGAAAACCGCTGCTCTTTAATTGATTTTTTGCCCGGCGATACCTGGGTCGCCTTCGATGATCTCTATGCTTTGGAAGAAAATTTTTTAACTTATCAAAAAAACAGCCCGCGAAACCAAGGCGGTTTTTTTTCCCTGGCCGAGCTGGCCCGCAAGCTCAAGACAAAACCAAAAATCTTTTTTTCCCGGCACCGGCTGGAAGAGCTCTCGGAAGTAAAAATCCAAACCAAAACGCCTTTTTTTGAAACGGTCGCTTTCGAAGCTTTCGGCTTAAAGCTCGGGCAGAGAGGTGGCTCCATCCGTTTCAGTCCCTAGACGACCTGGACCTGCCCTTTGCCAGCGCTCCCTTAAAACCAAAAATAGCCGCCGGTTCGGAGTTTTCTTCCGAAGCTAAAGAAACTCTCCTAGCACTTTTAAAAAGCGGCTTTAGCCTAACCTTCCTGTTTGAAAAAGAAGCCGAAAAGCAAAAAATCCAGGCTTTAGCCGCGGATTTAGAGCTCGACTGGGCCGACCCCAAGCTTTTCTCTCAGGGTTTTCTTTCTTCCTCGCTATTTTTAACCGACCTGAAAAAAGCTCTTTTAAGCGCCGCCTTTTTTACCCATAAAAAACGCTTAAGACGGCAAAAGCAGCGCACCTTTGCTTACCACACGCCGGCTTCCGATTACCATCTGCTGGAAATTGGAGATACCGTCGTCCATTTTCACAGCGGGATTGCCAAATACCTCGGAGTAGAGACCCAGCTCAACCACCGCAAAGAAAAAGCTGAGTTCATGGTGCTGGAATATGCCGAGGGCTCTAAATTATACGTACCCCTTTCCCAGTCTTATTTGGTTTCCAGATACATCGGCGCTCACGAAGAAAGGCCCGTTCTGTCCAAGCTGGGCTCGCCCAAATGGCAGCAGACCAAAGCCCTGGCCCAACAAAAAATCATCGGCTACGCCGCCGAACTTCTCGAGCTCTACGCCCAGAGGTCCCTGGAAAAAACGGCTGTTTTAGGAGAAGACTCCGAAGAGCTGCAGCTTTTTGAACAGGAGTTTCCCTATACAGAAACCGTCGACCAGCTGCTGGCCGTCCAGGCGATTAAAGAAGACCTCAAAGCAAAAAAACCGATGGAAAGACTGCTTTCCGGCGATGTCGGCTACGGCAAAACCGAAGTGGCGATGCGCGCCGCCTTTAAAATGGCCTTCGAAGGAAAAAAGCAGGTGGCCCTGCTGGTTCCAACGACGCTGCTCGCTTTGCAGCACTTCGAAACTTTTCAGGAGCGCTTCCAAGGCTATCCGCTGAAAATCGGCCTCCTTTCCCGTTTTCAAACTCCAAAACAAAACCTTAAAACCCTGCAGGAGCTGAAAACCGGCGATCTGAAGATTATCATCGGCACCCACCGCCTGCTTTCCCAGGATGTGGTTTTCCATGATCTGGGCCTGCTAATTATCGACGAAGAGCACCGCTTTGGCGTCAGGGCCAAAGAAAAACTGAAAAAGCTCAGGCAAAACCAAAAGATCGATGCGCTTTCCATGAGCGCCACGCCAATTCCCCGGACCCTTTACATGTCTTTGATCAATATCCGCGACATCTCCCAGATCAACACTCCGCCCCAGGACCGGCTGCCGATCCAAACGATCTTGACTGAAAGCTCGGAAGAGCTGATCCGTGAAGCGATTTCCCTGGAAACCGCCCGCCAGGGCCAGCTGTTCATCCTGCACAACCGTGTAGAGACCATTTTTCAAAGAAAAGCCTTTTTAGAAAAAATCGCCCCCCAGGCCCGCCTGTTTGTCGTCCACGGCCAAATGTCCGCTTTGGAAATCGAGAACATCTTCCACGCCTTTAAAAACTACGCTGCGGACATTCTGCTCACAACCACTATCATTGAAAGCGGGATTGATATTCCGAACGCCAACACCATCTTAATTGAAAATGCGGACACCTTCGGCTTGGCCGACCTCTACCAGCTCAGGGGAAGGGTCGGCCGCTGGAACCGCCGGGCCTTCGCCTACCTTTTAGTTCCCAAAGGCAGAAAACTCTCCGATCTGGCCCGCAGAAGGCTTGCCGCCCTGGCGGAAGCGCCGCTCTTCGGCGGCGGCGCCAAGATCGCCATGCGCGATTTAGAGATCCGCGGCGCCGGCGACCTTTTGGGCGCCAAGCAATCCGGCCAGCTGGCCCAAGTCGGCTTCCATTTATATTGCAAGCTGCTGAAAAAGGCCATCGAAGCGCTCAAGGCCAAAAAGCCCTTTTCTTTTCTGGAGCCCAAGATGGAATTTTCCCAAAAAGCCCTTTTGCCGGAAAGCTATATCCGGGAAAAGGAAATCAGAATGGAAATCTACCACCGTCTGGGAGAAGCGTCGTCCGCATCCGAGCTCGATTTGCTTTTTCAGGAGCTCTGCGACCGTTTCGGCAAGCCGCCGGAAGAAACTGCCTGGCTCTTTTCTTTCACCCGCCTCAAGCTCGCCGCCACCGAAAGTTCTATTTTTCATTTAAAATTCGGTGAAAGAACCCTGTTTTTAGAAAAGCAGGCCGGAGATAAAAAATTCAGCCAGGTTTTTGTCCTGCCTTCCGAAGTCCAAAAAAAACCTGCCCTTTTAGAACGTTTTGTTTTAGACTTGTTTCAAAAAATTAATTAACCTTATGGCCCGCCTTGTCATTCCCTCCCTGCCGCCTTTGGCCCTTGAATGGATCAAGGCCCAAAGCGTCGGCGCGATTGCCGCTTTAAGCCTGAAAATCTTTCCGCTCGGAAGTAGCGTCTTAGGCTTTACCATCGCCTCCAGAGTTTATCTGACCGAAAGGGTCGCTCTTTACTTTTTTGACAAGATCCTCCCGAAGGGCCTGTTTTTTTGGCGCTACGGCACCGGTTTGCTTTTTGGCACTCTGGCCCTGCATTTTCTGATCGTTTTAAGCCTGCCCTTCCAATCGCACCTGATTTATGCGGACCTAATTTATATTCTGTTCAGGACCGCCCTCAAAATTTTAACCCTAACTATGGAAAAAATTTTCGGAAAATATCAAGACTACCTATTCGGCCTTTGGGCCAAAGGGTAAGTTGCGGTGGTAAGCACCCTTCATGGAAAGGGCCTGCATGTTTCTGGCGATCTTCAAAATTTTAATCCCTTTTTCAATATGGTCGGGCATAAAATCCTCATAGATCTTTTCACTGCTCTCTTTGGTCTTGATCCCCTGGAGGTTCAAAGGCAGATCCGAGATCAGTAAAAGGGCGCCCAAAGTAAACTTGTTTTTGTAGGAAGCGGCGAAAAGCGTGGCGCACTCCATTTCAATCGCCTGGGCTTTGGAAGCTTTGATCTTGCTGACGAAATCCTCTTTAAACTCCCAAAAACGCATATTGGTCGTAAAGGTCGTTCCGATATGGTAAGGGGCTTTGGCTTCTTCCATCACCTCCGTCACCGCTTTTTGCATTAAGAAATTGGCCAAAGCGGGCACTTCCGGCGGAAAATAGTAATCGGAAGTTCCCTCGCCGCGGATGGAAGCGACCGGCACCAGATATTCGCCGACTTTATAGCGCCGCCTAAGCCCGCCGCACATCCCTAAAAACAAGGAAGCCCTGACCGGCAGAAAAGAGCAGGTGTCGACAACCAAGGCCGCCGCCGGAGAGCCGATCTTGAAATCTAAAATGCTAATATCTTCTTCCTGGCAGTGGGCGCCTTTGAACATGGAGCCCTCAAAAGAGTTTCCGCCCCTGGTCTGAACAAAATAATCAACATACTTGGGAAAATTGGTAATGATCAGGTTAGAGCAAAAGTCTTTGGCCGAAGACCCGGAATAGCGCTCCAAAGTATCGAGGGCCACTTTAGTTTGTAAATTTTCCGAACTTTCCTGAAAGGTTTCATCCATAAATTTATTAAACTAAAAGCCGCCTCCGCCCCAATTTTTTTTCTAAAGAGCTCTCTTTCTTTTATATACAAAAACGGCTTTTAAAAACCTATTTTCTTTTTAGGCCGCCGGATCCGTCAAAAAAAGCTCCCCGTCCGCCCAGCTGACAAGACTCTTGAAAGGCTCCGCTCTGATTAAAAATTATAACCTGCTTAAAAACCTAACTATTTTTTAACATATTCGCTTACCTTTTGTTTTTGTCTTCCTAGAATCCCCGTGTTTTTTTTAATTGAAATTTAAAGCCCGATGACTCAAAATATTAGCTAAAAAGCAAGAAGGATTTTATCCTATGTCCCAAGCCTCTACCAATGAAATCAAACCCGGCATGAAAGTCGAAGTGGAAAAAGAGCCCTACCTCGTGGTCAGCAACGAATTTGTCAAACCCGGCAAAGGGCAGGCTTTTAACCGCATCCGGATTAAAAACATCCTCACCGGCCGCGTGGTCGAAAAAACCTATAAATCCGGCGATAAACTAGACTTGGCTGATGTCGAAGAACTCCACCTGCGCCTGCTTTACATCCAAAACGACATGGCCGTCTTTATGCACGACGAAACTTTTGAACAGATCGAAGTTGCTCTTTCCGTCATTAAAGAAACCCGGCAGT
>JBAZHS010000074.1:0-6518 GCA_041652275.1 Parachlamydiales bacterium | reverse complement strand
AAACTTCCTGAAACAAAAGCTTTTCTCCCGATAAATAATCGCTATCGGAAAGGGCGTAAGTGGAAGCCAGAAAGCCGGCCACATCAATCCGGCCGGAAGGACCGATCACAATTCCGTTGGGATTAATGAGGTAAAGCTGCCCGCTGCTTTTCAGCTGTCCATAGATCTCGGAAATGTTTCCTCCGGTTACACGGTTAAGGGTAGAAGCCGCTTTCGAGGGCAGATTGAACTCGGCCCTTTCCCCTTCTTTGATTGAAAACTCCTGCCAGTTGATAATGGCCCTGTCAGAAGTTTGATTGATGCTAAGGGTGTTTTCAGAGGAAGAAAAGGAAAGAGCGCCGCTTTTTACCTCAGCTCCATGCGGATTGGCTAAAAGAGCCAAAGGAAAAAAGAAAACTAAAAGATTTAATTTTCTTCCTTTTAGAAAAAAAGCTTTTTGAAAAAAACCTTTCAGGCTAAATCCCATAAGCTATAGATATATATATTATTTTTTAATAAAGGATCCGGTTTTTGTTTTCCAGAAAAAAAACCGGTTTTTAAAAAACTTCTTTGCAATCAGGGAAGCGGTTCATTTCAGAACCGCTTCCCGTAAAAAGGCTTTACAGTTGTAAAGCTAAAAGAAAAGTTAAAAAACTTAAAAAACACAGGCTAATTTTTTTTAATCAAAAGAACTTTTACCCTAAATCTGCCCGCAAACGACTAAAAACATTCAGTTTAAAGATAAAAAAATCGGTTTTTTAAGTAAAAATTTTCTCGAACTTGATTTTCTCTCCGGTCAAAACAAAAACAATGTTCTTTAAATCCTTTGTACCTTCGAAGACCTTCAGATAATAAGAACGGTACTCTTCCAAAGTTTCGCTTTCCTGAGGCCGGCGCAGGCCGATAAAAGTTAGATCGGCGTCCAGAGAAGAGCTCAAAAGATTGGAAAAAAAAACTTTTTCAGCATCGACGATCGGATGAAAAACCAGCTCCTTGATCCGCAGTTTCTTTTGGTGGCGGATAAAAAAACTGGAGATCTTCAGCTGCTCTTCGGGAGTTTTAACAACGGTCTTGATACAGATCCTGGACTGGTTCCAGCTTGGGCTGTTTTGCATGATGCGCGCAAGCGCCAGGCATAATTCAAAATTGCCGCGGTACTGCCCCTTCCACCAAAGGTTGATCTGCTTTTTTTTAGGCGCCCTGTCTTCGGGAAAAGAAAAATCCAGCTCTTTTAAAAGCAGCAGGTTCTTGCGGAAGCTTAAGGCCTCAAAAAGCATTTTTCCGAAAGCTTCCTGCTGGTAGATTTCAGGAACAAGGCCCAAAACGACCGTATTGGGGCCGACCGGGCCAAAGCCGTAGTTTTTGATCAGTTCGGCAGCTCCGGCTAAAAACTGCGAAGCGGGGTTAACATGTACATAGCAAGGAACCCCGTAAGCTTCCAGGGTTTTTTGAAAATTAAGTTTCAGGGGCTTTAGATCCGGCTTCGCCGTTGGGCAAAAACCGCAGACCAGAAAACCTTTTTTCTGGTTCAGGCAATGGGAAAAAAAGACCAGATTTTTATCGGCCGCCTGATCAAAGATGGCCAGAATATAGGGACGCCAGCTTTTAGCGTTTTTTTTAAGCAGGCTAAGTTTCAAAACTCCCTTGTGGATCAGATAGGAAAAAAGGCTGTAGCGGATATCTTCAAAATTGTCTTTCACCTGGCGCTTGGAAGTCCAAAAGCATAAAACAAGAGTTAGAAAAGAAACTAAAAAAGTCGCTCCGGGATTGATCATGAACATGGCCATAAAACAACCAAGAGCCCCGGAAAGAGAAAGCGCCCAGTGGGTGCGGAAAGTGGGCCGCCAGCTGGGGTTTTGAATAAATTCTTCGAAAAAAGCGACAAAATTGATCAGCCCATAGGTTGTCAGGCTGATCATCGTCATCATGGGAATGATCTGGTCAATACTGGTAAAAAGCGTTAAGATTAAAGACAGAATAAAAACAGTCACAACCGCAGTTCTGGGCTGGTTGGAAACCCCTGAGCCTTTGGCTAAAAACTTGGGCAGGGTCCCGTCTTTGGCAATCGACTGCATAATCCTCGGAGCTCCCAGAATCGAGCCCAACGCCGAAGAGAGCGTCGCTCCCCACAGGCCCAAAGTCACAAGAAAAGGGATTTTTGAAAGGGAAAAAACAATATAGGGATAAGACTTGAGCAGATCGGAAGAAACCTGCAAAGAAAGAAAAAGAGCCATGCCCAAATACAATAAATAAGCCAATACAACAGCGCCCAGCGTTCCCAAGGGAAGGGAATAAGAGGGCTTTTTTAAATCGCCGGACATGGCCATGCCGGAATCAATGCCGGTAGTGGCCGGAAAAAACATCGAAAAGGCTATCCAGAAGGAAAGCAGGGCAAAAGGGCTCTTCGGCTGAAAAGTCTCCGGAAGATTGGAACTGCTGCCGAAAAAAATCGAAATTAAAGAAATTATTAAAACTACAAAGATCAGAATCTGCGTCCTCAAGGCCAAATTGGTCGAAAGATAAGAAATCAGAGCCAAAACAAAAACCGTGGCCACTTTTAAAAGAAGAGGCGAAGCCAGCGGCCACAATTCTAAGAGAGAAAGCACAAAACCGGAAACACAAAGGGCCACGGAAGCATGCTGGCCAACCATCAGCAAAATACCGATAGCGCTGCCGAAGGCCACCCCCAAAAGACGGGAAATAATATAATAAGAGCCGCCGCTGCCCATTTTCATATTGGAAACAATCGAGGTCATGGAAAGGCTGGTAACCACTAAAAGGGAAGAAGAGAGGGTGATAATAAAAAACATCGAAAGAAGGCCGACATGCCCTAAAATCCAGCCCAAGCGCAAAAACAGGATCACGCCGATCATTTGCAGAAAACTGGGCAGAAAAACGCCTTTAAAGGTCCCCACCTTAAACTTTTTCCTTTCTTCAAAAGAAGGGCTTTTGGGGGCCTTGGAAGAGGCTTCTGCAGAAACAGTCTGGTTTTCAAGAACAGAGGTCATTTTAGTTTTTAAGGGATTGATTTTTAAAAAATTATAGTCTGATTCCGGTTTTTTTAATACAAAATTCAGGGGAAAGAAAAGTTAAAAAAACAGCTTGAAAAAGTTTCGATCTTTTTCCCAGGTACGCGAGTTTTAAAAAGCTGAAAAAGTCCCGGTAGAAAAAAAATTAAGGTGTTTTCGATTTTGGGGATTCGGTTAAAAACAAATAGCTTCAGTTGTGGCCGAAAAATGGCTTTGCCCGCCGGACGGCAAAAACGGCCCGGCCTATTTTTTTAAAATTTCCAGACTGCCAGTCTGAAGGACCGCTCCGGCCTCTTGGTAGAACACCGTTTTTTCATCCAAAGCAGGATACCGGGAAAGATAGTTGCCGCCGATAAAGATCTTGCCGGAACTGAGATTGGCCGGAGTTCTCAGCAAGGCTCCCCGGTTTAAAAAAACCTCGGAGCCAAGCAGATAGATCTCGCCGCCCCTTTCCGAGCTTTTTTGCGCGCTCAAATGGGAAGAAACGGCCATTTTGCCAGGGGAAAAAAGCACAATGCTGCCTCCGTCACTTTCCACACCGGTGGCATCGATCAGACCGCCGGACTCAATGGCCAAAGCATAGGCCGAACCACCGGAAGCTAGAATTTCCACTTCCAGGGCCTGAATGGTCCCGGAAGTTTTGATCCGGCCCGCTTTTTTCAGACGGATGAAGCTGTGCAGACGGTCTTCCGGCAAAAGGTAAACTTCAAAGCCGGCATTTAAAGAGACCCGGCCCTGGGGCGAGACCAAAACCCCCTGGTTGTCAATTTCCCGGGCGATAAAAGCAATATTGCCTGAAGGAGCATAGATAAAGCCGCGGTGGGAAATATCGGCGGAAAGCGGATTTTCCGTAAAGTTCAGCTCGGAGCCCAAAAGATAATCGCTGTCGGAAAGATCATAAGTAGAAACCAGAAAGCCGGCCACATCGATCCAGCCGGAAGGGCCGATCACAATCCCGCGGGGATTGATCAAATAAAGGGCGCCGTTGCTTTTCAGCTGCCCGTAGATTTTGGAGATCTTATCGCCGGTCACCCGGTTTAAGGTCGAAGCGTTGGAAGAAGGCAGGCTGAAGAGCACTTTTTCGCCGGCCTTGATGGAAAAATCCTCCCAGTGAAGGACTGCCTTGTCGGAAGTTTGCACAACCGTCAGCGTTTTTTCTTCCGACGATAAAACCGCCTGGCCGCTTTGCAAGCTGGCTCCCGTGGGATTAGATAAAAGCAGGCAGGGCAGCAGCCCGCTGAAAAAAAACTGAAAAACCCTTTTTATAAACATAGCGGCTCCCTAAAACTGGGCTTTTTAAAAACTTAAATAAGCGCCTAAATAGCCTCTTCCATGCAGATGCTGTCCGAAAAGCTGGCCCCGAACAGTTTTAAGCTGGCGGCCGTAATCAAAGCGGATATCGATGTATTCTTGAAGGTTATACCTGAGGCCGGGACCGACGGAGAGCAAAACGGCAGAATGCTTGGAAAGCACATGCTGGTCGACAGTATTGGAAGCGCCGAAATCAAGGAAAAGCAAAAACTGCAGGCTGTCTTTCCAGCCGCGGAACAAAGCAAAAGGCGGGGTCCTGAGTTCATTTTTCAATAGAAAGCCGCGGTCGCCCAAAACTTCGTTTTCCAAATAACCGCGGACGGTCAGATGGCCGCCGAGCGAAAATTCTTCAGTTGCCAGAAGCTTGCCGGTAGCATCTTGCAAAAGCATCCTGACAACCCAGGTCCAGTTCTTCCAGATATGCTGGTAGCGGTCCAGGTTAAACGTACCGTAAAAGTAATCGCTTTGGGCGCCGTCCCTTTGGTCTTTGTAATAGCAGTTGCGGTCGAAAGCCGTCATTCCGCCGGGGCTGAAATAAAACGAAAAGCCGAACATGGTCTTGCCGTAGCTGTCCATGGAAGCGCCTTCATAGCGCAGTAAAAATTGCGAGATGTCGGCCTGCTGGCGAGTGACGTTGTAGCCATAATAGTCCATGGTATTGTTCGAACGCTTGAAATCATAGCCCAGCTGAAAATGGTGGGAATAGTTTTTGCAGTTTTTTAAGTGGACCTCGAAGCGGGCGCCAAGCTGCCAGAGCTGGCCGACCGTCAGCGTTCCGTAAGGGATATTCAGCTCTTGGGCCGTCGGCATGGAGCGGTCGTAATTATAAAAAAGCTTTAAAGTGTGGCGCCAGGGAAAGGGGATAATGTAGTTGCCGCAGATCGAATACCAGCGTCCGATCTTGCGCGACGAGGCAAATTCCAGGTTCAGCTGGTGGTCAAGATAAAACAGGCGGCCCCAGCTGAAGCCGGCCTTGAAACGGGAAGGTCCGGCGCTTTTATAGGGGTTGTTCTCATAGCCGCCATAAACGCGGATCGGCGGGCTCTTTTCCCGGACATTGAGCACAATATCAGTGGTGCCAAGCTTTTCACCGGGCTCGTAGATTACATCGACCGTTCGAAACGGATCATTTTCCAGCCAGGCCACATCATTTAAAAGATCATAGGAATAAATCGTCTCGCCTTCTTTAAGGTGGATGGCCTTTTTGATCTTTTCGTCCGAAGAGCTCCTTTTACCCTCAACCTTGATCCGGCCCAGTTTGGAAGAAAGAATCACCACCTGCAATTTTCCGGAAGAGACTTCCTGGCCGGCGGGGATAATCGCCCTGACCAGCGGATAGCCGCCCTGCCAGTAATAATTGACAATGGCAATCTTGAGATCTTCCAAAAGCCTGGCATCGATCGTCCGGCCTAAAAAAACCTGCATTTTTTTTAAAAACAGCTCCCGGTCCGGAATCTGAAGTTTGTCAATAGCAATCCCATTGGGCAGCTCTTCGGAAGAAGACAGCTCGGCTTCAGCCGGTAGAAAAAACAGTCCCTTGAGCTTAACGCCCTCAGCCCTGGGCAAAAGCGGATCTTCAGACAATGATTCTTTTAACGGCGGAGCAAAAGAGACCGGAAGGGAAGGCCGGATATTTTTTAAAAATGGCATTTTCAGCCAGTGGTAATCGGGGATTTTCGAAGAGGCGGGAGCTGAACCAGAGGACTGTGGTTCTAAAGCCGGAGAAGTTGCGCTTTCCGGTTTTTCCAAAGCTCCGGCGGCAACCTTTTCGGACGAAACTTCAGCGGAAACTTCGCCAAAAACCGTTTTTTTTTCAGTTTCCAAAGAAGGCGGATTTTGTGAAATTGACGAGGGCGAGGCCAAAACAGCTTCCTGGGCCGCCAGCTCGGTTTTTTGAGGAAAAAAAAACCCAAACAGAAAAAAACTGAAAGTAAATAAAAAGGCTTTCAAAAAGGCCCCTCTTTTAAGAAACACCTTATTTTTATATGATAAAGTTGCCCAAGAAAGAGATCAATTCTTTTTTTTAAGGGAGTTTTTAATTAAAAAATGTTTTTTTTTTACAAAAAAAAAGCCGGTCTTTTGTTTCAGGTTTAAAAGACCGGCGGCCGGAAAATCAAAAAACTTAAAATTACAGGGCAGTTAAAAAACCATGCCTTTTGCCGTCCATATTTTCGGCCAGCATTTCAATCTGTTGGACCA
>JBAZHS010000073.1:0-6536 GCA_041652275.1 Parachlamydiales bacterium | reverse complement strand
TGGAAACCTGTTTTCCGGGAAAAGTAATATCGAGCCTGTCTTGCTCCAGTTTTTTGATCATTTCCTGAGAAGAAAAATCAAAAAGGGCGGCTTCCAGACTAGAAGCGATTTCAGTTTTCAGGTTGTTGATCAGCTGGCCGAAACGGGGGCGTTCTTCGGAAGGGCAAACTTTCAGCTCACCCATCAAATTGGCAAGCGAGCCTTTTTTACCCAGGTATTTTACTTTGAGGTTTTCCAAATCCAAAGAGCTTCGGGCTAACTTCAGTTCTGCAAAAAAAACCTTTTTGATTTGCTCAATCGTGGTCTCAAGGCTCATTTTCCACCGAAAAAAAACGGTTTTAAGCTAAGGCCTTTTTGGCAGTCTCGGCCAAAGCGCCAAAAGCGGCAGGATCCTTGATCGAAAGTTCAGAGAGGATCTTGCGGTTCAGCCGGCAGCCGGCTTTTTTCAGTCCTAAAATGAACTTGCTATAGGAAAGACCGTGGATTTTGGCCGCAACATTTAAACGGATAATCCAAAGCTTTCTAAAATCCGCCTTGCGGTCTTTGCGGTGCACATAGTTATAAGCCATGGCTTTCATGACCGCGTCTTTGGTCAGACGGATATGGTTTTTGCGGTCTCCGTAAAATCCTTTAGCCTGTTTAAATAGTCTCTTTTTTCTGCGGTGAGAGGCGACACCCTTTGTCACGCGAACCATGCTTTATTTCTCCTTGGCGCTTAGCCAATGACTCCTAGTCGTTTTAAATATGTTTTTGTCTCGGGCGCTTTTAAAACCAGTTTGCGCCTTAAGGCCATTTTGCGCTTAGCCGCTTTATGCGTCAGCAAATGGCGTTTGCCGGAGCGGTTAGCAATCAGCTTGCCGGAAGCGGTAATTTTAACCCTCGATTGGATGGACTTGTTGGTTTTCATTTTTGGCACTTTTTTCTTCTCCTTTTGACGTACTTTTCGGCTTCTTGCCCAAGGGGGCTAAAACCACTGTGATAATTTTTCCCATACTCTTTAAAGGGGCTTCAATTGTAGCAATATCAGATAAAATTTGCAGCATTTTATCAATCAGCTTCATTCCTAGGTCCATATGCAGCATCTCCCGGCCTCGAAAAACTAGGGTCATCCGGACTTTATTCCCCTTTAAAATAAAGTCACGGGCGTGGTTGGCTTTGGTTTCAAAATCATGCTGGTTAATCCCCGGCTTGATCTTGATTTCTTTAATTTTTACCTGGTGCTGGGTCTTTTTGTTTTCCTTTTCTTTTTTGGTCTGCTGGTACTTGAGTTTGCCAAAATTAACAATCTTGCAAACCGGCGGAACAGCGTTCGGAGAGATCTCGACTAAATCCAAACCCATCTCTTCAGCACGCATCAAGGCCTGCTTCAAAGGCATAATCCCTAGCTGCTCGCCCTCATCGCTAACTACCCGCACCCGGTCGGCTCTAATCTCTCGGTTAAGTCTCAAGGTTATATCCCGTTTTAAAAGTTTTTATAGCTATCCTAGATATTTTTTACCGTTTCGGTCAATAAAAAGGCAAGCATCAAATTATAGCTAAAACCAAAAATATTAAATATTTTTAAAATGAATTTCAAGCAGAAAACACCATCGCAAGACTTTTCTTTAAAATAAAAACCGCTCCTTAAAAACTTTATTTTTAACTATGGGGTATAGCTGGCTCGAACAGCTGACCTCCACGATGTCAACGTGGCGCTCTAACCAACTGAGCTAATACCCCGTTCTAACTTGGATTACCAGTTTAAAAAAAAAGCTGATTGAGCGCAAATGGAAACTAAAAAAACCGAAACTATACAGGCGCAGATCTGGTCTTTGCCTGTAAAAAAAAAAGATTTTTAGGTTAAAAAAAACTAGGCCAAAAGTGTTTCAAAAAACACGTTGAGGTAGGGTTCTTCTTGATAGCTCTGCGTTGGCCTGAAACAAGCCTTCAAACGGTAAACCAAAAAATTTAAAATTTCGGTGAAATATAAAAATAAGACCTTAAATTAAATAACTAACGTTTAATCCCGCCGGCGTCGCCGATGGTGTGTTTTTTTGAATCTGAAATGTAAAATTTTGATTATCTTGTTTTAACCAGAATCCGGAAGGCTTTTAATAAAAAAACGGTTTTTTTAAAGGAAATATTTTCTTTTCAGCTCTTTTAGAAAGGGCGCGATTTCCTTCTTGGTTTTTTCCGTAACACGGTCGATAAAAAGCTTGCCGTTCAGATGGTCGTTTTCATGCATGATCTCCCTGGCCTTAAAGCCAAAAAGGTCTAAAGCAACTTTTTTACCTTCCAAATCCAGAGCTTCCAGGTGAATGCCATAGGGACGGGTAACCTCCGCATGCAAACCGGGAAAAGAAAGACAGCCCTCATTCATGGTTTCTTCATCGGCGGTCGGATGGGAAAGCCGGGGATTTAAATAAACTTCGGGAGGCCCCAGCACATAATCGCCCTGTTCGTTTTTTAATTCCGGGCGGATTACAAAAATCTGTAAAGCAACGCCGACCTGGTTGGCGGCCAGACCCACTCCGTTCAAAGCGTCCATCGTCTCAATCATGTCCGCAGCCAGCTGGCGGATCTCATCGGTAATTGTTTCGATGGGCAAAGCCTTAACCCTTAAAATCGGATTGCCGTAATAACACAGCGGCCGTTTCATACAACTTCCTTATTCCTGCCTCTCTTCCATTTGCGGCAAAACGGGGCTCCGGCGGTGGCCGATCATGTTGGTCCAAAGGGAAAGGGCCACGCAGGAAACCAGAAAAATTACAGTCAGATAAGTGGTAAATTTTTTAACCACATCAGCCGTCGAAGTACCGAAAAGCGAATCGCTGCTGTCGCCTCCAAAAGAAGCGCCCAGCCCCATCGTTTTGGAATCCTGGATCAAAATCACAAAAGAAAGCAGAAAGCATAACAGGATAAACAAAGTTAAAAAAAAGTAAAAAACAAAACTCATAAAACTATTTCACCTCAAAAGCTTTGAATAATTTTTAAAAAGGAATCGACTTCCAAAGAAGCCCCGCCGATCAAGGCCCCGTCAATATTGGGCTTTTGCATTAAAGCCAGCACATTATCCGGCTTCACCGACCCCCCGTAAAGCAAATAAATTTTACCAGAGGCAGCCTTTCCGAACAAGCCTGTCAGCTCTTTTCTTAAAAAATGGTGTACCTCTTCAGCCATTTCAGGGGTAGCTACCTGGCCGGTGCCAATAGCCCAAACCGGCTCGTAGGCAATAACCAGTTTTTCTAAAAGATCAAAGCTCAGACCTTTAAGCGCTTTTTCTAATTGCCCTTTCAAAACCGTTTCGGTTTCCCCGTCTGCCCTTTCTTGGGCCGTTTCGCCCAGGCAAAGGAGCGGCTGGAGATCGTCTTTGAGCGCCCTTAAAAGTTTTTTGTGAACCTCGGCATCGGTTTCTTTAAAAAGCGTCCGTCTTTCCGAATGGCCGATCAAAACAAATTCCGCCCCCGCCTCCTTAAGCATTAGGGCCGAAATCTCGCCGGTAAAAGCTCCGGAAGGCTCGCTGTGCATGTTTTGCGCGCCGACAATGATCTTGCTACCCTCAGCGGCTTTGGCTGCGCTTTTCAAAGCGGTAAAAGGAACGGCCAAGTAAACCAAAACATCGCAAGCGGTAATTTCAGGAGCCAGCTGGCAGATAAAACTTTCAGTTTCCTCAATGGTTTTATGCATCTTCCAGTTGCCGGCAATCAAAACCTTTTTTTTCATAAAAACCAACCTTTTAAAAAATAATTGTATCCGGATCAAAAGCTGCTGGCAAGCCTAAAATGCTTTTACAAACCGGCTGAAGATTTTTTTTCACAGGCCATGGTTTATGGTTTGGATTTTTAGCCAAACCGCCGGAACTATCCGGCACAACTTTTGGTCCGAAGTTTTTTCAGCGTCAAGCAACTCTAAAAAACTAAACTTTTTATCGATCAATTTATACCTGATTCCAAATTCAATAAATTGCACCCGTTGGAATCTGCCGGCTTTGGCGAGAAAAGAAACCTGGGGTTCTGCCTGGTTTTCAATTGGTCTTTATGGTGGCGCACAAAATCCACAAGTCTGGAAAACCACTCTTTTAACCTTCAAAAAAGAGCTTTGCCGTTTTGACGCTAAAACGACGGAAGAAAAAATAGCGCTGCTTTAAATCAAGATAAGATCTGGAACGAAATCCGCTTCAGGATCTAAAATTAAGAATATGGAAAACCTGCTCACCCAAAAAGTTTATACCGTCTCCGAGCTGACCTATACGGTTAAAAACCTTTTGGAAGCCAAATTTTCACATTTGGCCGTCAAAGGAGAAATTTCCAATTTAAAACTACAAAGCTCCGGCCACATTTATTTTAGCCTAAAAGACCCCGCTTCCCAGCTGAGCGCCGTGCTTTTTAAAGGTAGTGCGCGCTTTTTGAAAAAACCGCCCAAAGAAGGCGACCAGGTGATTTTAATCGGCGAAATCAGCGTCTATCCGCCAAGGGGCGGCTACCAGATGATAGTGCGCGAAATCCATTTTCTCGGCCTGGGCGAGCTGCTCTTGAAGTTCCACCAGCTGAAAGAAGAGCTGAAAGATCTGGGCTATTTTGACGCAAAGCGAAAAAAACCACTGCCCTTCCTGCCCGAAAGGATTGGCGTTGTTACCTCTCCGACCGGCGCAGCCATCCAGGATATTCTTAAAATCTTAAAACGGCGCCACAGCGGCTTTAAACTGCTTTTAAATCCGGTCAAGGTCCAGGGCGAGGGAGCGGCCGAAGAAATTGCCGCTGCGATTGCGGACTTTAACAAATATAATTTAGCCGATGTTTTAATTGTCGGCAGGGGCGGCGGCAGCTTGGAAGACCTCTGGGCTTTCAACGAAAAAATTGTCGCCGAAGCCGTC
Organism: Parachlamydiales bacterium; assembly: GCA_041652275.1. Taxonomy (GTDB): domain Bacteria; phylum Chlamydiota; class Chlamydiia; order Chlamydiales; family SM23-39; genus JBAZHS01. The sequence continues at coordinate 1,684 of JBAZHS010000073.1, read as the reverse complement.
TTTCAATCCAAAATCCCGATTATTTCCGCCGTCGGCCATGAAACCGACACGGCCCTGAGCGATTTCGTTGCCGATCTCCGGGCCCCGACCCCCTCGGCAGCAGCAGAAATGGTCATCCCTGAAAAAAAACAGCTCGCAAATAGCCTGCTGACCGTGCAAAAACAAATGGAAAAAAGCTTGAATGCTAAACTTGAAACCTTGAAAATCAAGCTTTTAGCTTACCAAAAACAGCCTCTGCTGGCCAACCCCGGACTGCTTTTGGCCGGCGCTTTGCAAAAGCTCGATGAAAGCAGGGCCGGACTCGACTTGGCCCTGCGTCATTTTTTAGAGCACAAGCAGAACCTGCTTTCAGCTCTGGCCAAACAAAACCAGGCCTTAAACCCCAAAAACCAGCTGAAGGCCTTCCAACAAAGGCTGCAAAACCTGGAAAACCGGCTGGTCAATAGCCTGAGTGTTGTTTTTCAGCAAAAAAAGGCCCTTTTTTTCAAAGCCGGCTTCACCCTAGCAGCTCTGGCGCGAATCCAAAAAAACCTGGCCGATAAAAAAGAAAAATTAGCCAGGCTTCAGGGGCATTTAACCTCCCTTTCCCCTAATAATCTTTTGAAAAAGGGCTATACTATTCTCTTTAAGGAAAAAGACCAATCGGTTATTCTTTCCTCTAAAAGCATTGCTAGAAACGAGCGTTTTTGGGCCCTTTTAAGCGATGGTAAAATCCTAGCTAAAGCCGAGGAAATCTATGGAACAGAAAAACCTGCCCTTTGAAAAAGCCTTTGAAAGGCTGGAAAACATTTTAACGGAAATGAACAGCGGCAAGCTTTCTTTGGAAGACGCCCTCAAACATTTTGAAGAAGCCGACAATCTGATTGGCGAATGCCAGAAAAAACTCGGAGCGGCCGAAGAGAAAATTGAAGTTCTTTTAAAGGGACGTAAAAATGAGCTGATTTTAGACGCCGACCAAAAACCGATCGCAGAGCCGCTCCAAGCTGAAGAAAAAACTTCTCTTTAAAAAGCTCAAAACCAGCGTTTTTAAAACCAACGCCGAAATCCATGGAAACCTTCCTTTCAGAAAGCCTTTTGGATTCCATACAGGATCCCCGTGACCTGGACGGACTGAGCCTAAAAGAGCTCGAAAGCTTAGCTTTCCAGATACGCCAAAAGATTCTGCAGGTGCTTTCTTTAAACGGCGGACACCTCTCTTCCAACCTGGGCATCGTCGAGCTTTCCATCGCCCTGCACAAAGTCTTTCATTCCCCCAAAGACAAGCTGCTTTTTGACACTTCCCATCAAACTTATTCCCACAAGCTTTTAACCGGCCGTTTGAAAACCTTTGCCACCTTAAGGCAGTTTCAGGGGCTTTGCGGCTTTGCTTCGCCGAAAGAATCCCCCCACGACCATTTTTTTGCCGGCCATGCGGGAACAGCCCTTTCTTTAGCGCTTGGCCTGGCCAAAAGCCGCGATTTGAGCGAAGGAAAAGAACATGTTATTCCTGTCATCGGCGACGGCTCTTTGACCAACGGACTAATTTTTGAAGCCCTCAACAACCTGCCCAAGGACCTTAAACGCTTCTTGGTCGTGCTTAACGATAACGGCCTGGCCATCTCTCAAAATGTCGGCCACATGAAAAACATCCTTTCAAGGCTGATCAACCACCCCAAAGCCAACAAACTTTATTTCAACTTGCAGC
>JBAZHS010000072.1:0-6560 GCA_041652275.1 Parachlamydiales bacterium | reverse complement strand
TCTCTGCGGTCTTTTAGGCATCCGGCTAGTGTTCAAGCTGAAAAACCCCAAAAGCCTGCTTTACTTTGCCCTGTACACTTTTTTAATAGGAATCTTTTCTATACTCTACGGTCCCATAAAATGAAAAAAAAGCCCAAAAGCCAATTCCAGCTCAAACTGCCTTCCGAAGCCAAGGGGTTTTTTTTCCTGGTTTTAGCCGCCCTGCTTTTTTTAGCGCTTGCTTCCTACGGCCACGAAGAAACCAACTTCCTGGGCGCTGTCGGCTATAGCATCGGCTGGCTGTTTTTCGCCCTTTTCGGCCTAGCCGCCTACCTTTTCCTGCCTTTTTTGGTTTACCTGGGCGCCCAAACCCTCAAAACCGAAAAAGAAAAAAAAAACAAAGCCAAAAATACTTCTTCCCGGTTGACCGCCATTCTTTATTTTGCGGTTTTTTTAATCAGCATCTCGTTTTTACTGAATGTTTTTTCCGAATACCACCCTACCTCGGCCCTGCGGTTCCAAAACCAGATTTTTTCCGAAAACCTTTACCTGACCAATCCGCCCAATGTACAAATCCGTTTTTATCTGGGCGGCTTTCCGACCTACTATCTTTACAAAGATCTGCTTTTGGTCAACCTGGAACAGCTCTTCAGCGCTTCGGGCACAGTTTTTCTCTTTTCTTTGATCGCCCTGGCTTCCCTGCTGCTTTTAATCGGGATGCCCAATTTGAAAAAGGGTTTTTTGCTGGGTAAAAACAGCTGGGATCTTTTAAAGAAACTTTCCATCAAAAAGCCGCTTTTTCCCGGCCTGGAAAAGCCAAAGGCGCCTTTTAAGGCCGCCGCTAAAATCAACACGAACGAAGCCAAAAAAACCAAATCACCTTTGGCCGAAGACCTTTTCGAAGAACTTTTTTTAAAAAAACCGCCGCTTCCCCCAACCCTTAAAACGGAAAAAAGCCCAAAAGATCCGCCGCCGGCCGAAAAGCTTCCGGAAAAATCCGCCACCGAAAAGGCCGAAAAAGCTTTGGAAAAAATGCCGGAAAGCCTTCCTGAAGCCCTCATTAACAATGCTCCGCCCAAACCCGTTTTAAAAACACCCCCTCCCCCTAAAAACCGCCAGGAATATCGGCTGCCGCCGGTACATATGCTCAGCGATCCACCGAAAAACGACCTGCCCTCGATAAAAAAAGAGCTCTCCCGCCAGGCCGAGATCCTGGAAGAAACCCTCAAAAGCTTTGGCATCGAAGGCAAGGTCAAGGAAATTAACTGCGGACCGACCATCACCTCATTTGAAGTGCAGCCGGCCATCGGCGTCAAAGTCCAAAAAATCAAGGCCCTGGAAAATGATATTGCTTTAAACCTGCAGGCCAAGTCCATCCGGATCATCGCTCCCATACCCGGCAAGGCGGCCGTCGGCGTTGAAATCCCTTCCCTCTATCCCCAGGCCGTGACCTTAAAAGAGCTTTTGGTCCACTACCAAAGCCAGAAAAAGAAATCAACTCTTCCCCTGCTTCTGGGCAAAACTGTTTCCGGCGAATATGTCACCGCCGATCTGGCCAAAATGCCCCACCTTTTGATCGCCGGCGCCACCGGCTCTGGAAAATCGGTTTGCATCAACACCATTGTCATGTCGCTTTTAATGAGCCTGCCGCCCGACGAGCTCAAGCTGATGATGGTCGACCCGAAAAAAGTCGAGCTGACCCAGTATTCCGAACTGCCCCATATGATCGCTCCGGTCATTACCGAATCCTACGGCGCTTACGCCGCCCTGCAGTGGCTGGTCAGGGAAATGCAAAGCCGCTATGAAATCTTCAAGCAGCTCGGACATCGCAACATTGCTTCTTTTAACAGCCGCCGGCCGGACATTGAAAAAGAAAAAAGCCTGCTCATCCCCGTTCCCGACAAGCTGCCTTTTGTCGTCGCCATCATCGACGAGTTCGCCGACCTAATGATGGTCTCTTCTTCGGATCTGGAAACTCCGATTGCCCGCATCGCCCAGATGGCCCGGGCTGTCGGCATCCACCTGATCCTGGCCACCCAAAGGCCGTCAAGGGAAGTCATCACCGGCATTATCAAGGCCAATTTCCCCAGCCGGATTGCTTTCAAGGTTGCCAGCCGCGTCAACTCCCAGATCATCTTAGATGAAAACGGCGCCGAAAGCCTGCTGGGCAACGGCGATCTGCTTTTTTCTCCGCCCGGCTCTTCCCATCTGATCAGGGCGCAGGGCGCCTATATCTCCGATGAAGACATCAATGAAATTACCGCTTCCATCTCGAAAAGCAGCCCGCCGAACTACCTGATTTCTTCTTTTGACAACTACGCCAAACCGGAAACCGCTTCCGCCGAAGAGGGCCAGGATACCCTCTACGACCAGGCCCTCGCCATTGTCCTGCAGTATAAAAACGCTTCAACGACTTTTCTGCAGCGCAAACTGAAGATCGGCTACGCCCGGGCCGCTTCCTTGATCGATGCTTTGGAAGAAAACGGCGTTATCGGCAAGCAGGAAGGGTCCAAGCCGCGGCGCATCCTGATCGAAGAGAGCTCTTTTTTACCGGAAGATCCCTTATAAGGTCTAATTGCTAAAAGCATCTTCTTACAACCAAAAAACACTGTCTTTTCCAAGGCCGTTAGCTTTGAAATCTTGGTAAAAGTTTTAAAAAATTTAAAAACCAAGCTTTACTGGCCGTTTTTACAACTTTGAACCTTCCCATGGCTAAAGCCAGGGGATTGCGTCACATCTTTCGTTCATCTTACAAAAAACCAGACCTATGTAAAAGGCACAAATCCGGAAATTTTTTCCTGCCAGGCCACCTCAAAAGAGGCCGGACTATTTTTTTCTTGTAAAAAGGCCCTGAGCTTTTCTTCCAAAAGCATCCGGCTATTGCATTCCTGGGACAGATGGGCCAAAAAGATATGCTTCAGCCCCGGATGCAGCAACAAACCAAGCAAACGAAAAGCCTCGTCGTTGGAAAGGTGGCCCTGCCGGGAAGCGATCCGTTTTTTCAGGCTCTCGGGCCTTGGGGACGCCGCCAGCTGGCCCAGGTCATGGTTCGCTTCCAGATAAAGATAATGACAGCCGGCAAGCTGCTTTTGAACCCCGGTGGTGGCAAGGCCCAGGTCAGTGCAAAAACCCAGTTTTAAATGCTTATACCGGACCACAAAACCCACCGGGTCCAAAGTATCATGCTGAATGGAAAAAGGCAGAACCGTTAGGTCGTGAAAAGCAAAGCTCTCGTTGGAAGAAAAGATCTGAAAATCCGGCAGCACTTTCAAGGTCCGGTAGATCCCCTTGGCCGTTTCGGCATTGCAAAAAACCGGAATGTGTTTTTTTTCGGCAATCATTTTCAAAGCTTCGATATGGTCCATGTGTTCATGGGTAATCAAAATCGCCCGGATGGCATCGATGCTCTCGCCAATTTTTAAAAGGCGCCCGGAAAGCTCTTTAAACGAAAGGCCGGCGTCGATCAGGATTTTAGTTTTTTCCGTACCAAGATAAATTGCATTTCCCTTCGAACCGGAGGCCAAAGGACAAAAACCTGTCATCTTTTCACCGCCTTTGCCAAATTGATTTTACTTAAACAAATACAAGGCCGAAAAACGCCTAAAACAGACACAGCCTAACATAGCTGAAAATTAAAATTCAAAAATTCAAACTGGCAGCCATCTGGATTATCAAGAAAATCGTTATAAAAAAGAAAGCTTGCAATGAGGCATAAGCCCCCAAGGCGCACAGGGACTATAACAAAAAGCGTTCGCATAGCAGCCTCAGGGACATGTCCCCGAGGGAGTTTGTTGCTTCTCTTGGGGAGCAGGTCAACTAACTAGAACCTCTACCTAATATTGGACGAACAAATCGATCAGGGTTAAACCAGGTAAAAAAAGTTAAAAATCCAAAAGCCGGCGAATAGCCTTTTCAATGTCTTCTTTTTGCGGCAAAACGGCATTTTCCAGCTCTTTATTATAGGGAATGGGACAATCGGCGCCGGCAACTCTTTGAATCGGCGCATCCAGATACTGAAAGCCTTCTTCCATCACCCGGGCGGCAACTTCCGAAGCAAAACCGCAGGTGCGGAAAGCTTCTTGCAAAATTAAAAGCCGTCCGGTCTTTTGCACAGAAGCCAAAACTGTTTTTAAATCAAACGGCACCAAGGTCCTCAAGTCGATCAATTCCACTTCAAGGCCTTCTTCCCGCTTTAACTTGCCGGCTATTTCATGGGCCATGGACACCATCATGCCCCAGGCGACCACCGTCAAATGCCTTCCTTCCAAAACCACTTTGGCCCGGCCGAAAGGCAAAAGCTCATTTTCCCCGCTTTGACGGCCGGAAGCAAAGGTTCTTTGCCGGTAAAGCGCTTTATGCTCTAAAAAAACAACCGGGTTGGGGTCCCTGATCGCTGTTTTTAAAAGCCTTTTGGCATCCAGGGCATTGGAAGGGACCGCAACTTTTAATCCGGGCAGATGGCAAAACACCGCTTCGAGGCTTTGCGAATGGTACGGCCCGCCCTGGATGTAGCCGCCATAAGGCATGCGCACCACAACCGGACAGTGCCATTCGCCATTCGAACGGTAATGCAGGGAAGCCAGCTCGTTGACCAGCTGGTTGATGCCGGTCCAGATATAATCGGCAAACTGAATTTCCACAACCGGACGAAAGCCGTTAAAAGCAAGGCCCATGGCCACGCCGATAATCGTCGATTCGGCCAAAGGCGTATTAAAACAGCGCTCAAGGCCAAAAAGATCCGTTAAAGACCTGGTCACTCCAAAAACACCGCCCTTGCCCTTGGCCACATCTTCGCCGAAGACCAATACCCGGGGATCCCTCTGCATCTCTTCTTTTAAAGCCTGGTTTAAGGCGTCGACCAGAACGATCCTGGGAGCCTCTTCGGTAATTTTTTCTGCATCAGCCGGAATTTTTTCAAGCTCGAAGTCTTTAAAGACCGGGCCCTGGGCCCGGTCTTTTTCCGGAAAAGGATAAGCTTCGGCTTCCAAAGCAGCTTTTTCCACTTCGGCTTTCAAACCGGCTTTCAGTTCTAAAAGACCCTCTAAAGTCAAATACCCCCTGTCCAAAAGGAACTGCTCCAAATGCAGAAGCGGATCTTGTTTCTGTTCCAAAGCTTTGGTTTTCGCATCGCGGTATTTGCTGTCGTCATCGGAAATCGTATGGGGGCCCAACCGGGGCACTTTGATTATAACCAAAGAGGGCCGGCTCTTTTCCCGGGCCAGATAAAAAGCTTCCTGGAAAACCGCTTTGGTCTTTAAAAAATCCGCGCCTTCGGCCGTTAAGACCCTCAATCCGGCATAGCCCGAAGACCTTCCGGCAAGCGAACCTTCCGTCTGCTCTGCGGACGGCGTAGAGATCGCCCAGCCGTTGTCCTGGATCACAAAAACTACCGGCAAATGGTGCAGGCAGGCAAAATTGAGCGCTTCGTGGAAATCTCCCTGGGAAGTTGCGCCGTCGCCGGACGAAACATAAACCGCTTCCCGGGCTTTTTTCAGCTTAATGCCCTTGGCCACGCCGACCGCTTGTAAAAACTGCGAGCCGACGCAGCTGGACTGGGCCGGAATCCTTCTTTGAAAATCGGAAAAATGGTCCAGCATCATCCGTCCGCCGGAATGGCGGGGAAGCTCTTTGGCCAAAAAGGCGGCGATCAGCTCTTTTAAAGGGCAGCCGAGGCCAAGGGCCAAAGCCCGGTCGCGGTAGTAGGGCAAAGCCCAGTCAAGGCCCTCTTGCATTTCCAAAGCCGCCACAGCGCCGATAATCTCATGGCCGGAAGAGGAAAGAAAAAAGCTCGAACCCTTATTCTGTTTGACCTGACGGCTCATTTTTTCATCGGCCAGACGGGTTAAAAGCATCGTTCTAAAAACGGCCAGGGCATAGCTTTTTTCATCTAAAGAATTCGAAAACAGGGCTTTTACCGCAGGCTGATTTTGACAAGCGGCCGGCAAAGCAGCCGGCTCAAGCGAGGTAGGCTGGATCATAATTTCGGCTTTTTCTTTTTTGAGAAGATCGGCGCAACTTTTTTAATCGAAAAGGCCTTTTTCTTGGGTCCCACATACTGGCCCTCTTCCGGATGGCGCGACTTGGCTTTTTTCTTCGGCAAAATCTCGGAAACCGCCTGCTCCAGTTTAATATCTTTTTTCTCTTCGATCGCCGCTTTCATCGGCCTTTGCTCCGGATGGAAAGTCTCGCCCAAAGGCTTAATAGCCCTAAGCGTTTCGTCCAGTTTGGAAAGATCGCTGCCGGAAAAACGGTCAGATAATTTTTTTAAGGACTCCAGCCTTTGCGAAAGCGCTTCGAGCTTTTCATCGACCTTGATCCTGGTCGTGCCCCTCAAGCTGGCAAGCAGCTGGTCTTCCGATTCAAATTTGGAAGAGAAGGTAATGGCAGTAGCTGAAGCAATATCCGGTATGTAAAGAAAAGACCTGGCGGCCGAAGGCACCTGGGTATAAATATCAATGGTAAACTGCGGCTCGATGGCGATCTTGGCAATCTGCTTCGGCGGACGGCCCCTTTTCGGCCGGGGATTCAGGGCTTCGTTCGAATAGTAGGTTTTGGCCTTGGCAATCAAAATTAAGCGGGCG
>JBAZHS010000071.1:0-6574 GCA_041652275.1 Parachlamydiales bacterium | reverse complement strand
GGGATTGGCCAGAGTGTTATAAACAAACTCTTTGGTCATCTCTAAAACGCTTTTGTCTTTATCAAAAAAGAAAAGCCCATAAAGATCCCTTCCTAAAAGCGGATCGTTCAAGACATAAGCATAAAGATTGTAACTATCATTGTAACCCTGGGGATCAGGAGTAAAAAAACGGCCGGTTTCCGGATCATAGAATCGGCGGCCAAAAAAGATCTGATTTAACTGTTCAATTTTACGCTTGGAAACAAAACGCCAGAAATTACCTACATGGGAAGAAGCTAATTCTTGCTTTTGGCCGTTGAAAATCAATTCTTGGCCAAAGGCGGAATAACGATAGAGCTCGACTAACTTTTGCTGGGGATCAAAAAGAGCAAAGAGATTCCCAAAAAGATCATGCAAAGGAGCAAAGATCCTCCCATTTAATTCTAAAGCTACGGCCGATCCAATCTCCGCTTGAGATGTGTCAGAGAGAGCTCTTAGTTCCAGTTTTTGTTTTTTAAGCTCAAAAGCGCCAATTTCATTTTTATCATCATAAATATAGGCCCAGGCCTCTTTTAGTTCGGAGCGCGCATAAACTTTTTGCAGGACAAGACGGTTTAACCCATCGTAGTTGAATTCCAACCGAAAAGCGTTGGCCTCGCAGCTAATCAAGCGGTCTAAAGCATCGTAAAGGAAAGTGCAAAGCCCGGAAGGTCCCTTTTTTTCTAGGGGAGCGCCATTCAAATTGTAGACATAACTGGTCTGGGCGCCTTTCAAAAGTTGATCCAAATTATCATAGGTCAAAGGGCTGCCGTTTTTAAAACGGCAGTTGTAGTTCGAATCATAAGCAAAGACATTTTCAAATAAGCCTTTTTCTGCGGAAAGCTGTTTAAGTTCATCGTAGGTATATTCAGCTATATCGCTTGTTCCCAGCACATTGGTCGTAACAGATAAAACCTTGCCGTCAGGAGCGTAAGTGTTAATTATCTGTTCCAGCTCAGGGGTTTTCAAAGCTTTCCGACGTCCCAAAGGATCTACCAGATATTCAATAGTTTGCCCACATAGATTTTTCTCTTTCAGCAGATGTCCGGCTAAATCGTATTCTAAAAATTGGTGTTCATAATTTAATTTTCCCTCCCTTTTCACGCTTCTCAAATGCAAGGCGTCATAGGTATAGCTGAGTGCAAAACAGTCCTCTACTTGCAAATGTTTTTTACGGTTTAATCCGTCATAGCTACTGGTGAGCTTAAAACACGGGTTCTTTTCGAAAATTAGATTACCCAAAGGATCCAACTGACGGGAAAAAGAGTGTTTTGAAACATTATCTTCAATGGCTAAAAGACGGCCCAAAAGGTCATAAGAATAAGTATAATCGACGGAACCATCGGAGGCTTTTAATCTTTCTAAAAAACCGAGCGCGTTATAGCTGTTTTCAAGCCTGATTCGGTCTGGTTTATAGGTGGTTTTCAAATAGCCCTTTTTAGTGTACTCATAACGGGTAATGCGGGGACAGGGGGAAGAGGCATCTTTGATCTGGGCGATCTTTCGGTTGAGAGGATCATAGTGGTTTTCTAAAACAACTTCATAAGCAGAATTATTAGGTAAAATAATAGTGTTAACAAGCTTGGTAAAATTGGAGTTTGGATCGTAGAACTGCCTTTGTAAAAAAAGCCGTTTGTTGCCAATCACTTTTTCAATATAAATGGGATTTTGCAAGCCGTCAAAGAGCTCGGTTGTTATAAGGCCGACTGGATCTACTGTGTCTTTGCGAAAGGTAGGCAGATTCGATAAATAGCGGTGGCCGTCATAATACTTATAATGGGTAGTGTGGCCCAGAGAATCGGTGGAAGAGATTTTTCGGCCTTTCCAGTCAAAACTGTCTTTTTGAATTGCCGCCTGGTTGTTTGGATAGCGGATCGTTTGAACCAGGTTGCCGGATAGGTCGTAGGCATAGGTTTCTTTAAAAAGGATTTTGCCGGATAAATCTTCTTTGCGTTTTTCTGTCAGGCGGTCTAGTAGATCTTTTTCATAAACTTCAACCAAAGCATTATCTTGGTAATATCTGATCTTTTTATTCTTCCGTCCTAAATCATCGTAGACATAGGCGGTTTTTAATTTTCCCTCAAAGTATTTTTCCAATTTGCGGCCGGCATAGTCATATTTATAGGAGGTTAAATGACCCAGCGGATCTAAATAAGAAAGCTTGTGAAAAGTGCTATAGGTAAATTTTTCTTCTTTTAACTGATTTCCGCTTTTGGAAAAAAAACTTTTTTTCAGATCCCTTTGCCAGAGATCTTTAATGTAAACGGTTGTATTTCCTTCCTGGTCGGTTTGGGAAGCCAGGCTGCCGTTTTGATTATACAAAAAGGTTTCTTCGGTTTGGTCTGGGTATTTGATCTTGGTCAAAGAACCGTAAACATTATATTCAGAAACACTAAGATGGCCTCGGCCGTCAGTGGTTTTCGTTTGCCGGCCAAGGCTGTCGAATGTGGTTAGATTTATAGGACGGGTTGTTTTGTTTAAGTCTGTAAAAACAGGTGGCTGAACGGTCTTAATTAAATTACCGTCACCGTCATATTCATAGTCAGACCTTAGGCCCAAATGATCTTGCTGTGAACGTAAATAATTTTGTCCGTCATAAGTGTATAAGTAAGCTTCCCTGTCAATGTTTTTAACAGCTTTAGCTTCTTTAATGACCCGACCGCCGGCATCAAAATCTCTTTTTAGGGTGTATTTGTCCCCAAAGTCAGTTTCAGAGACAATTTCATCGTTTAAATTGTATTTAAAAGTTTTTTTACGGCCTAAAGCATCGGTTTGTGAAATCAAACGTCCGATATCGTCATACTGATAATGAATACTATAACAATAGCAGTTTTGGCGATTGTAGATTTGCTCTTCCAAAACTTGGGCTTTTTTAGAATAGATAAATTTAGTTTTTTTAATTAATTTTTCTTTGCCGGAAGAAAGATCCAAGCCTTTTTCTTCAATGATTTCCGGTAAATTATAAGCAGAAGATTTTTTACACAAGGAAATGGTCATAATCCGTTTTTCGGTTATGCCCGTAAGATTAGAAACATCTCCATGTAAGCCGTTATCTTCAATCGTCTGAACAAGCACATGATCTGGACTATATTCATAAAAATTACGCAAGACAATCTTATCTTGGTGATAAGTTAGCTTTTTAGTAACAAGATCAGTGTTTTTTAGATATTCATATCTGATTTTGAGACCGCTGTCTTCTCGTCTTTCTATTGGCAAATTATTTTCATTGTAAAAATACTGCTTTTTATAAATCTGCCAAGAGCCGTCTCCTATTAAATCGCCTTTTAAACTTTCCTCTATAACATTATTTTTCTGGTCATAGACAAACCCTTTTTCCAAAAGCAGATGTCCCTGACCATCGTAATATTTTTTAGAAATTAGATTCTGCCGGTCATCCCACCTAAATTCATGCCTTTTATAAAGAACCGCTGTTCCATTTATGGGTTTATAAAATTGGATGTCATTGATATACAAATCACCTGTAAAATAATAGCGGGTTTGATAGCCGGTTTGTAAATTGTAAAGATGGCATTGGCAGTTGTCTTTTCTAAATTTGTAATTTTCAGTATCGTACTTGTCCAGATCAAAAGTAAATTCATAGGAATCAACTAGGCTGCCATTGTTTCCCCGCGGCAGCTTTAATCGGCGTACTCTGTCGCAGATAGGATGGGCCGCTTTGATTCTAGTGGTGCCGTTGTAATCTCCCGGATTGTAATAAACAATTTCATTTCTGCGGCCTTCCGGAAGGGCATAGCCCACTACAAAAGGCCCCCTTGTTTTGTTTCTGTCAGTATGTTTGCCATACCCCTGATCATACCCCTCATCATAATAAAGGTTTTCTTTGACAACACCATTGATCACCACTTGCTGCAAAGGAAAAGTAAATTCATATTTGCTTTTTTTATATTTAGGATGTTTTAAAAACTGATAATGTGCGCTTTGGCCATCAGATGTGTAAACTGAAAAATTACGGTTGTTCAGCTCTCCTCTTTTATTATCAGCGTCATATTCAAAACGCAGACTGCAGTAATCAGCCGTCTCCGTAGGGTTTTTAGAGGCAATTGACTTTAGACGATAAGTGCCGTCATATTCATATAAAAGAACATTGCCATTGGATTTAATCTCTTTGTAAAGATAAAAAGCCAAAAAAGAATGTTCTGAATATTCTTGTTTAAGATACCAATCTTTAATTTTTATACTTCGATAATATCGTTTAGTTCCGTCAGCTAATAACTGAACCGCTTCAGCTGTTCTGTTTGTTCGAGACTTATACGCGTATTCTGATGTAATTGGGTATTGGTCCCGGTCTCGAATAATAATTTTATTATTTTTATAATTATATCGCCCTCCCAGCAAACCGCCGGATAAATGGGTCCTAAAAGCATTAGAACAAAGCTTTTCAGGGGTATATTCATCTTGCGGGGAGCCTTCGATGGCTTTCTTGCCATATAACACGGTTGTACCGGTTGGTTCTTTTAAAATAGCAAACGATGGAACTGCATCATAATCCGGGCTATTGCTGTCTATAGTAGAAGGGTCTATTTCGTAATTCAGGTGTATAAGTAAAAAGATTTGAGGAAAAAAATCCCATCCGCCATTAATGCCCAGTGAATTTGTTGTATCATAAATCCGCCTTAAAATAAGAGGCTCGTTTCCTCTGACCATCAGATCGTCGCTGCTTTTAAAAAAAACTCCGCTGATTACATCAACAGAATTTTCTATCACCCCTTCAGGTTCCAAGGATACTAAAGCTTGAGGATCTACCTCAGAAAAAAGATAAAAAAAAGAAAAGATAAAAAAAAACAAAGCTTTTTGCATAAAAGCCTTAAAAAACTTTTAAAAAGGCTAGGTTTTTGTTTTGATTTAAGGCAAGAATATTTTAGGCCCAGAAGCTTTTTTTTACAGGGTTTGACGGAAAAAACCCGCTGTTTTTTGTTTTTTAACCGAAGAGCGGCTTAAGGCTGTTGCCTTAAGGAAAGGGATAGTTGCTAAAAAATCAAAAGGGCTTAAATAAACGGTTTTTAAAACTGGAAATCATGCTGGCGCAAAGCTTCGTAAAGGACGATGGCGGCGGCATTGGAAAGGTTAAGGCAGCGCCGGTTTTTTTGCATCGGAATCGTTAAGAACTTGCCGGGGTATTTTTCGAAAAAATAAGCCGGCAGGCCGGAGGTCTCAGCGCCGAAGATCAAAAGCGCATCGCTTGCATATTGTACTGCTGTATAGGGAACGCTGGCTTTTGAGGAAAAAAAATAAAAGGGGCGAGGGCTTTGTTCCAGGAAAAGGGTGAGATCGTCGATTTCTTCAATTGGGACTTCCTGCCAGTAGTCCAGGCCGGAGCGTTTGAGCTGTCTGGAAGAGGTGCTGAAGCCCAGCGGACGGACCAGGACCAGGCCGGATCCGGTGACTGAGCAGGTGCGGACAATATTGCCGGTGTTTTGCGGGATCTCGGGATGAAAAAGCACAATTTTCATCTTAGCTTCTTCTCTTGGGCGATTTCCGGAGGGCGGTTTTGGGAAAGAGCGCTTTTGTCGGCTTTTAAAATTTCGACTTCAAAAATTAAAAGCGCATTGGGCGGCAGGACTGTTTGGACGGAGCCCAGCGAGGGGTGGATAAAGATTTTCCGGATTTCTTTTTCCTGCATGCCGGCAAGGGCTTTTTGCAATCCGTCCATCAGATCTTTTTGATCGATGACCTGCTCTTGAAAAAAAAAGGTTTCGCCGTTTAAAAGAGAGCCTTTGAAACGGACCAGGGGGGTGGAATGGCTTTGGACGGAAGGCCCGGCGCCTTTTCGGATGATCTTGTACTGCAGTTTATCTTTTTCCAGTTCGACAACCCCCGGGCTTTTGGCGTTTTTTTGTAAAAAAAGCGAGGCTTGCAGCAGGTTTTTTTCGGCGGCGGCAAGGTAGATTTTTTCTTCCATTTTAGCGAGGGCTTCAGCTCTTTCGGTTTCCGAGAGGCTTGGTTTTTTTTGGCCGAGGGCTTCTTTGAGGCCTTCCATGATTTTACCCTGCTCCAGACGCAGCGGCGAATCTTTGATTTTTTGACCGATCAGATAGCCGAGCGCTTTGGCGGCTTTTTCCGTTTCTTCTTTCTCCGAGCCTGAAAGTGCAAAAACCAAAGCAATCGGCAGGATCAAAAATAGCCTGAGCTTTTTAAAAAAACTAGTTCCAAAAAATATCTTCATGTTCTTCTATCTTGAGTTTAAGTTCTTGGATTTGTTCTTCATCCGCTAAAGAAGGGGACTGGGACATCAGATCTGCGGCTTTTTGGGTTTTGGGGAAGGCGATCACCTCGCGGATGTTGTCGGTTTTGCAAAGGAGCATGATCAGCCGGTCCAGGCCGATGGCGCAGCCGAGGTGCGGGGGGGTGCCGTAGCTGAGGGCCTCGACGAAATAGCCGAACTTGGTTTTGATGGCTTCTTCCGAGAGCTTTAAAAGCGAAAAAATCTTTTTTTGCAATGAGCTGTCGTGGATTCTTTGTGAGCCGCCGGCAATTTCATAGCCGTTTAATACCAGATCATAAGCGAGCGAGCGCACCTTTAAAGGCGCGGTTTCCA
>JBAZHS010000070.1:0-6582 GCA_041652275.1 Parachlamydiales bacterium | reverse complement strand
ACTGATCCTGGGCAACTATACCATCGAAAAAAGAATCATGCTGGAAATGAAAGTCAAAGGCCGTAAAAAAAGCCTGCTGGCCGCCAACGACATTGTTTTTCACCGCTCCGCCAACCCCCATCTGGTGAATTTTTCCGTCCTGGTCAAAGATGTTTACCTGAACACCTTTTCGGCCGACGGACTGGTCGTTGCCACGCCCAACGGCTCAACGGCCTATTCGCTATCCGCCGGAGGGCCGATTCTCAAGCCAACGCTCGAAGCGGTTTTGATCACTCCGATTTGCCCCCACACCATTTCCGTCAGGCCAATTGTCCTAACAGCCCAAGAAGAGCTGACCATTCAATACCTGGGCCCCCAAAAACAGCCGCTGGAAGTTTGGGCTGACGGACTGGAAATGCACCGGCTGAAAAATCTCGAGTCGATCAAAATCAAACAAAGCGCTCTGTCCTTTAAACTGGTCAAGCTCAAAAAGCACGACTATTTTGCCACCCTGCGCTCCAAACTGGGCTGGATCGGAAAAATCTCTTAAACCTTAATAGGCGCGGCAGCCAGGCCGCTCTTTGTAAACAAACCGCTCCGGCAAAAAACTTCTGACAAAAACCTTTGCAAAAAATATTTGAATCGTCTTAACTTTTGTCAAAATTTTTTGTTTACAAAGGTTTTAAATCTATGTTTTTGGGTTTACTAATTGTTTTAAGCTGTTCGCTTCTGGCCGAGGACAATCCGGCTTTTTCCTATCCCTTGCCCTTCCAGCTCGAAGAGTGCGTTTCCCTGCAAACCGGCGATCTGAGCTTTCAGATCGAAGACCTTGCGATCCACGGCAAAGAGCCCGTCGTAATTCGGCGCTCTTACAATAGCTCCAAACGAAGAGAAAAAGAAGGCGGCTGGAGCTTTTGGCCCGAAACCAAAATGACGCTTTCCAAAAAATCCTTTTGGAACAACCTTTTATATGTTTTCAATCCGTACAAAAAACAAAAGGAACAGGCCGATTATTATCTTTGTTTAACCGCCGAAAACGGCGAAGACCTGGAGCTGGGCGGTTTTTTGCACAAAGATACCAAAGTAATTTTTTTCGAAGGCCGGGCTAATCCGGGCTGCCGAACAGCTCAAGCCGCCGGCCTTAATGAAGAGATCAGCGCCAAAGCCAATTATTCCAACCTTAGAATTGAAATCGACCTGAAAAAAGCCCGTCTCACCGCTTTTTTGCCAAACGGCGGAAAACGGGTTTATCAAACCGAATTCGGCTCTTATGACGATGACGACCTGCCCCTAGAATTCTTTTTAAGCCTTGAGATCAAACCGAACGGGAACAAGCTGCGCTATTTTTGGGACTCGTCCAAACATCTCAGCGAAATCAAGAGCTTCTCGCCAAGCGATAAGCTAGTTTATGCTTCAGCCAAGTTTTTTTATAACGGCTCCAAAGACGGCAAGCATAATTTCCAAATCCTGGCTTCCGATGGCCGGCGCATCCAATATTCCTTCAGCCGGATCCAAAGAAAAAAAGACAAAAGCGAGTCCCATTATCTACGTTCGGTCAGCTCCAATTTTGCACCTACCGAATGCTATGAATACGAGTCCCGGCAAAACCAGCAGGGGCCTGGTTTGGAAAGCCTCTACCTGCCTCAGGGAAAAATTCTGGAAGTGGAATATTTCAGCAACGCAAAAGACAAACGAAACCATCTGGTCCGCTCGCTTAAGCTGCCCCAGAACCAGGCTCTGGCCAAAGCTTATATTTTTGATTACTCCATCGAAAAAAACAAAAAGAGCTCCCGAAGCAGCAAAACCGACCTGGAAGGCAACCGGACCGAATATTTTTTCCATACTGAAGAGGGACTGGAAGGCCGTTTGAAAGCGATTGAAATCTTTTTGGAAAGCTCCCCCAAAGGTTTTTTCGGCTGGGGCCGAAACCGCCAAAAATATTCCACCCAAAGATTTTACTATGATCAAGCCGGAAACCTCTGCGGCAAAGCCCTTTTTGATAGCGCCAACCAGGCGCTCATGGCCAAAGGCTTCAGCTACGACCAAAGGGGCAATGTCGTCAAAGAAACACTGTTCGGCGATCTAACCGGAGAAAAATCCAGTGCGATCGAACTGAGGGAAAACGGCCAGCCCAAAGACCATCCCGAACAAAGCTACAGCAAGTTCTACCGCTATTCCCAGGACAGCTTCAACCTTTGTTTGGAAGAAAAAGAAGAAAACGGACTCAAAAGCGAGTACGCTTATAAACCGGGCACCGATCTTGTTATCTCGAAAATCCTGAAAAGCGGCGAAGAGGTTCTGGAGCGCCATTTTTTTGAATATGACCATGAAAACGTGCTGATCAAGGCAATCGAAGACGACGGGTCGTCTTTGGACCCGGACAATTTAAATGATCTAACCTGTCGAAAAATCAAATATTTCACTCTTTCTTCCAAAGCCGGCCTGTTCAATCTAACGGAAAGCTGCGAAGAGAAATACATGGATCAAAACCGCTGTGAAAAACTCCTTAAAAAAAGCCTTTTCACCTATGCGCCAAACGGCCGCATCGTTCAGGAAACGGTTTTCGATGCTTTAAATACCAAAGCCTACAGCATTAAATACAATTATAATAGTCTGGACCTGCTAGCTTCGAAAAGCGACCCGTTCGGACAGGTTTTTTCCTATTTTTACGACAGCAACTTCAACCTGGCGGAAATTCAGGAAGGCGAAAGCGGCCCCCAAAAGCTTTTTAAATATGACCAGCTGAACCGCCAAATCCAAAGAACCACAGTTTTAGAAAACAAACAGCAGGCAACGACCTTTTTCGCTTACGACTATAAAAACAACCTGCTTGCCGCAACCGATGAACGCGGCCATAAAACCGCTTATTTTTACGATGGTCTGGGCCGCCTTTTTAAAACCATTTATCCGGCCGTTTTAAATGAACATAAAGTAACCATCAACCCAACCGAAGAAATTGAATATGACCTTCTCGGCCATCCGATCAAAAAAACCAACCCCCAAAAAGAATCGATCCAAACTGCCTATACCCTTTACCATCAGCCCAAAGAAATCGTTTTTCCGAACGGAAAAAAGGAAAAATATACTTACGATAAAAACGGCCGGATCAAAACCATTTGCCGGGAAAACGGCGTGAAAGAGCTTTTCACTTACAATCCGCTTGGCTGTTTACTTTTAAAACAACGCCTAAATAAAAGCGGACAGCTTTTAAGCGAAGAAAGCTGGCTTTATAAAGGCCGCCGTCTTTTGCAAAAAACCGCCAAAAACGGCCTTAAAACCTGTTACCAGTACGACGCAGCCGGACGACTTGCCGAAGAAAAATTCAAGGACGAAAATCTCAACCTGGAAAAAAGGACCAGCTATACCTATGATCCCCTAGGTTTTGAAGAAAGCAGAACCTTATACTTGTCTGAACAAATGGGCCTTAGAGAAAAATTTAAGCGCGATCTTGCCGGACGCGTTTTAGAGGCTTTCCAAGAAAACCTGCCGGGCCAGGTCTTTGAACGCCAAAGCTACTCCTATGACAGCTTCGGCAATCTGGAAAAGCGCTCTGTTTTTTCCAATCAAGGCCAAATTCTCAGCCAGGAACATTTTTTTTATGATCTGAAAGGCCGCCTTCTCAAACAGCTGGATCCCATGGGGCAGACGACAGTTTTTAGCTACAACGACGCCTGGCCGACCGAAGACGGCGATCTGGCCTGCCAAACCGCCCTTCAAGATCCTGAGGGGCATTTAACCTTGCAAACCTTTGACAGCCTTGGCCGCCTGGCCCTAATCGAGAAAAAAAACCCTTCCGGCTCAACGGTGGCCAAAATCAACTATTACTATGATGCAAGCGGCAACAAGGCGCTGGCCGAAGAGCTGCTGTTTTTAAAAGACAAGCCGCTTTTTAAAAAAACCACCCAGTGGATCTGGGAAAACGGACAGATAAAAAAAGTGATTTTGGCTAAAGGCTCGCCTTCGGAAAAAACCTACCAGATCACCTACAACAAACAGGGCCTGAAAAGCTCTTTGAAAAAACCCTCCAACTTAACCCTCTTTTATGAATACGATGAAAATGAAAGGCTGATTAAACTAAAAAGTTCGGACGGCACGATTGACTTTGCCTATACCTATAACATAAACGGCGATCTGACCGCAGCCGCCGACTTAAAAACAGGATTAACCTTAAAGCGCAGCTTTGATCTTTTCGGAAGGCTTTGTCAAGAAGAGGCGGGCGGCTTTAAAGTCAGTCAAAAAACCGATCTTTTCGGACGGACAGTTCAACTGACGCTGCCCGATCTTTCTACGATCGACTATGCTTATGACGAATACAATTTAAAAACCATCCGGCGCCTGAAAAATAAACAGAGCTTTACCTATCGCTATTTAAACTATGAGGGCCAGAGGCCTTTAAATGCCGAAATCGAAAACCTCACTCCCATCCACTATCATTTTGACAAACTAGGGCGCAAAGAGTTTGTTTCTTCCCGGTTTTTTCAGCAGCAGGCTGCCTTTTCCCCCTCCGGCCTGATCACCGGCTTAAAAACCCACGCTTTCCCTGAGGCCGTTTATGAATACGACGGACTTTTTCAGATTAAAAGCGAAAAAGGGGCATTTGACCTAGACTATCTTTTCGATTCCAATTTCAATTTAAAGCAGAAAAACCAGCTCGCCTTTGATTCTTCCGAAGCTTCCGAGCTAATCTCCGATTTTGACTATGATACCGACGGTCTGCCGATCCGTTCGAAAAGCAGCGGCGACTTGTTTTATTATGATGCTTTAGGCCGTTTGAGCGCCTTTGTTTCTTCCAAAGTAAAGATCGAATATACTTATGACGCCCTGAATCGGCGTTTTTCTAAAACCCTTGCCTTTCCCGATTCCCCCAAAACCCCAAAAAATTATTTCCTGAATTTCGGATCCCAGGAAATCGGCCTTTTAGAAGAAGACGGTTCGCTTTCAGAATTAAAGATCTTTTCGCCCCCTTCCGCGTTTCAGGGCCCGGAACTTGTGGCCCTGGAGCTGACAACCGCTCAAAACGGCTCCCGAATCTACCCGGTTTTAAACGACCTCAGAGGCAACCTGGCAGCACTCTTAGATGAAAAAGGCATCCGGGAAAGCTATCTGTACAGTGCTTTCGGTGAAACGCGGATTTTTTCTTCCCGCCGCCAGGAACTCAAAACTTCTTTTTACGGTCGGCCTTATGCTTTTCAGGGCTGCAAGGAAGAGGAAAACGGTTTGATCTTTTTTTCCAACCGCTATTTCGATCCGCAAAGAGCCCGCTTTTTAACTCCTGATCCGCTCGGCCTCGATCCAGAGCTTCCTGAAAGCTCCAATCCCTATTTTTTTGCCCATAACAATCCATTCAAAGAGCATGACCCGAAAGGATTGTCTCCCGAACAGCTCTTTCCCAACCGTTCTTTGTACCACCACTGTAAAAACAGCCTGCAAACGGCCTTTAACTGGCTGGCCCTGCCCCTGAGAATCGCCGGCTTTGGCCTTGAGCTTGTCGGCCGCCACCTAATGCCCGTCCCGGTTTTTCAGGACCTGATCTGCATCGGCGGACGGTTTTTAGCCCTGAATTTTTCTTCCTGCAGTCCGGAAGAAAGCCGTTTTTTTACCCTTGGCTCTTTTGATCCCAAAGCCAACCTGTTTTTTGTTCACGGAATTATGAATGGCCGGTCGTCGGCTTTGAAATCGGCCCGGCTTTTAAACGACCTTGCTCAAAAAAACGGCCAAACGGCCTTTTTCAGCCATCCCAGCCATGGCTTTCTAGGGGATCTTTTCGAAACCCTGGCGCTTAAGCTGAAGATTGAAACTGGAACTGTCAAAGAGCTAAGAAAAACACTTAAAACTTATTTAAACCGCCTGGACTCTGACGGCCGGCTTTTGATCATCGCCCACAGCCAGGGGGCCCTTTTAACCCGGATGGCTTTAAAAAAACTCTCTTCCGACGAATTGGCCAAGCTTGAAATCAGGAATTTCGGCCTGGCCGCTCCAAATCAGGGAACAGATTCGCAAAGCTACCTTTCTTCCAGGGACCTGCCGGGCCGGCTTCTGTCTTTCAGCAAGGCCAAAACCCTTCAGGCCCGAAGTTCGGCAGCCTGGATCGACCACGCCTTTAACGGCGCCACTTACCATGCCCGCGCCAGAGCGGAAATTGAAGGTTTTTTTAGGAATTAAAAAGAAGAAAAAAACGGCTTAAACCAGCTTTAGCCATCGTCATCGCCGTCATCGTCATAGAGCGGCTGGTCGTCATCGGTATCATCATCGGAAAGCAGCGGAATTGAGGCCCAGAGACAGGGCCGTCGGCCAATTTCCATGATCTGATACGGTTTAAAAGCTTTCATACTTCCGTCCGTTATTTACTAAAAATTATAACATTATTAATAATTTTTTAACAGAACTATCAGGAAAGGTCCGCTTTGGTTTATATAGCCTTAAGAAGCTTATTATTAATCGTTTAAAAAAGCAAGAACTGTACTTTAGCCTAGTTTAAATTAGCAGGCGGTTTTTTTACTATAAAGACATTTGAAAGTTAAACCTTTAAAAACTAGGAGTTTAAAATTTTATATAAAAATTAAAAAAGAAAACAAGACACATTAGAAACTGCTCGAACAACCG
>JBAZHS010000069.1:0-6698 GCA_041652275.1 Parachlamydiales bacterium | reverse complement strand
GAATGGCCCTTACCAGCTCTTGGATCACTTCAAAATGCCCGCGTTCTGGCGGTGTTGTTTCTTCTTCGACAACAGCGCTCAGATCGTGTGGTCCGGTGCTTTTCGGCGGTCCGGATCGGGCGCTTGGGCCTGGGGAAATTGTCTGCGGAGGTTTTTTCGGGGCGTTTAAGGTGGCGGAAAGCAGTTTGATTTCTCTTCCGGCCCATTCATATTCGACATCCAGCTTGGTCTGCGAAGGCTGAAAGCCCGGGTATTGGGCGAGGAGCAGCTCGAAATGTTTTTGAGCTAAAGTCTGGATGTTTTCTTTGGACAGATATTCGGAAAGTTTTTGGCCTTCCCAGTAAATATTGAGGGTCTTTTGACCGCCTTGTGCTTGGATGGTGATCTGGCCGACGAGCTGTTTTTGGGGGGAGGCGGAAGCAGCCGGGCCAACGGGCGGTGTTTCTTGGGGCATGGGGTTTTTTAGCTTTTTAAGCCTATATGTAGCTTTTTCATAGATTGTTCGCAAGAGCTGTTAATAGAAATGGCCGGAGCGGTGGCGGTTGAATTTTCCTGGCCTAAAAGGGAGTTTTTTTTGGTCGCCGTCTTCGGACTGCCAGGCTTTAAAAAAAAGCGCCGGGTATTTTTTTAAACGCTTTTAATCGTGCCGCCGCCGAGGCAGACGCCATCTTGGTAGAAAACAATCGACTGCCAGGGGGTAACCGCTCTTTGGGGAGAAGTAAAAGAAACATAAGCTTTGGAGCCTTCGATCTTTTCCAGGATGCAGAGCTGGTCTTCCTGGCGGTAGCGGACCTTGGCTTGGCAGGTTAAGGGGGTTGCAGGCTGAGCACCGACCCACGAAAGGTCCGAAGCGATTAAAGAAGAAGAAAACAGGGCTGGGTGGTCGGCTCCCTGGACAACAAAGACCAGGTTTTTTTCCATGTCTTTTTTGGCCACGAACCAGGCCTGGCCGCCGCCGCCGATTTTCAGGCCTTCCCGTTGTCCCAGAGTATAAAAAAAGGCGCCTTCATGCTCGCCGACAATTTTTCCTTCCAGAGTGACAAAAAAACCTTTTTTGGGCTGGATAAATTGGGCTAGAAAGGGCCGGAAAGCCCTTTCGCCGATAAAACAAAGGCCGGTAGAATCTTTTTTTAAAGCGGTCGGCAGCTGGTTTTCCAGGGCGATCCGGCGCACCGCGGTTTTTTCTAGATGCCCGATGGGAAAAAGCACTTTTTTCAGGACCTGGCAGTTTAGGGTATAGAGAAAATAGCTTTGGTCTTTGGAAAGGTCGGCAGCTTTTAAAAGCTGATAGGAAGGCGAAATCCGGGCATAGTGGCCTGTGGCGATCAGATCAGCTCCAAGCGCCAGCGCTTTTTCTAAAAAAAGCTTGAACTTGATCTCTTTGTTGCAAAGCACATCGGGATTGGGCGTGTAGCCGGAAGCATAGCCCTTTAAAAAAAGTTTAAAAACTTTTTCCTGGTATTCTTGGGCAAAATTAACGGTATGATAGGGGATCTTGAGCAGCGAACAGACCCTGGCGACATCGTCTAGGTCCTGGGCTGCCAGGCACCGGCCTGATGCGTCGGTCTCTTCCCAGTTCTTCATGAATAGGCCGAAAATTTTAAAGCCCATTTTTTTTAAAATCAGGGCTGAAACGGAAGAGTCGACGCCGCCGGAAAGAGCGACGGCTACGGTTGGTTTTTTGAGGCTCATCGTTGGGTCAAAATAAGTTTTTAAAGCCGTTTTTTTTTTTAGTTCTCTAGTTTAACGGATTTAAAAGAAAGAAGAAAGCGTTCGTCCGGAAAAAGGATTTTTTCAGGCTTAAAAAGCCGGTTTTATTTTACAAACATATGATTATTAAAAGCTTAAAAAAATAAAAGCTTTTTCTGCAAGTTAAAGGTAGCTTTCGTTTTCCAGCCGTTCAATGCGCTCTTCCAGGCTCGGGTGGGTGGCGAACAGATAGAGCAGGCCATGTTTTTTGGGAGCCGAGATTTTAAAGGCCTGGAAAGCAGCTTTTTCAGAGTAGCCGTCTTTAATTTCTGAAGTTACCCTGAGGGCTTTGAGGGCGGCGATCATGCGCTCTTTGCCGGCCAGCATGGCGCCGCCTTTGTCAGCTTTATATTCGCGCCTTCTGGAAAAAGCGGCTAAAACAAGCGAGCCCAGGACCATAAAAAGCGTTTGAAACAGAAAAACAAAGAAGTGGTAGCTGCCATAGGAAGGGCTTTTGCTTTTGCCGCGGCCCAGCGAGGCCAGGGCGTGGGCAAAAATACGGGCCAGGAACATAACAAAGGCGTTGATGATCCCCTGCAGGAGCGTCATGGTGATCATGTCGCCGTTGGCAATGTGGGAAATTTCGTGGGCTAAGACGGCTTTGATCTCTTCTTTGTCCAGGTGTTTCAGCAGCCCGTTGGAAACGGCGACCAGGGCGTGGTTTTGGGAAAAGCCGGTGGCAAAAGCGTTGATCTCATGGGAAGGATAGATGCCGATTTCAGGGTTTTTTTTCAGGCCGGCCTTGCGGGAGAGCTCTTCGATGAAATAAATTAATTTTTGCTCTTCGGAGGAAACGGTCTTGCTCTCGATGGTCTTGACGCCCATCATCCATTTGGCCATGGATTTGGAAAGCAGCAGTGAAAGAAAAGCGCCGCCCATGCCCCAGATCAGGCAAAAAAGCATTAAATTCAGATAATTAAAACCGTGCTCGGAGAGTACGGGCCCGAGGTTTAAAAGAGATAGAATGATGGAAATGGTGGTGATGATTAAAAAATTAATTAAAAGAAAAAGAAAAATTCTTTTTAAAAAGACCATAATAATAAATCCTTTTAGGAAAAATTAAAGAGCAGTTGGGGATAAAAAGCAAGCAAAGAGACGCAAAAAAAGATCTTAAAGGGGGCTTTCTTTGTGGAAGGATCAAAAGCTGGAAATTGGGGCCGGCGGTTGGTTTTAAAAGAATGGGTTTTTGACTTGTCAGTTCGAGGAAAAAGCTGTTCGGATCGAAAGGTTGGGCTGGTATTTTTTTTTGATAAAAAACATAAAAAAAACCGGAGCCTGGATTTTTAAAACCTGGAGCCTGGTTAAAGGTAGAATAAAGCATCAAAGAAAGCACCGGTATTTGGCGGTGGCTTTTTGGCTTTGATGGTATTGAGACTGTAAAAAACCGGTGGACGGATAAGTTGAAGGGGGCCCTTTTTTAGCGGCTTTTTTTTAACTAAAATTTTAACCGTAAAAAACAAAAAGGTTTTTTGTTTTTGGTCCGGGTTGATTTTTGTTTTTTGCGGGACAAAAAAAACCAAAAGCTAAAAAACGAAGTTTTTTTCGGCGAAAAGATTTGCTTAATAATAGGCTTTTGTGTCATCAATTTTCCATTAAATGCACAAGGCTGGTCGTTTTTTTATGGTTAAAATTTTAGTTAAAAAAGAAGAACTGAAAAAACGTCTTTTGGAAAAAGATCTGAAGGATTTTTTGACCCGCAAATATCAGGCTTTTGTTTTGGTTACCTGCTCGGAGGAAAACGACAAGGGGGAAATGCAGGTGGAATTAAGCTATGACGGCGATGAGGATTTGGTGGCTTATCTTCTGCAAGGCGCAGCGCAGGTGTTCGATGGCGAAGAGTCTTTAAGCAAGGATTCGCTTTAAACGGGTTTGCTTTTTTTAAAGCGCGTGTTTTTTTTATTCCGGGACTCACAATTCGGCAATTGGACCGATCAAAGAAGTTTTTTCGGTGTAGCTTTTTTTTAAACTCTGGTTTTTTAATTTTTCATTTTCCGTCTCAAGGGTTGCTTTCTTAAAGGAAGTTTTGTGTGTGTTTTATTTTCAGCCGGGGCGTTTGATTTTGGCGCGGTTTCAAAAAAACTTTGGTTTAACCCGGTCAAAGGCTGTTTTTTGAAAAGCGGGGCTTCAGAAAAAGAGTTTTTGCAAAAAGAGGCTAAAAAGGGTATGAAGAGAGAAGGAGGCTTAAAAAACCGCTTTGGGCCTGTTGGCAAAAAGTTTGGTTTTGGCTTCTTTTAGGGATCTTGCAAGGGGAAAAGTATGTTGGAAAAACTCTTTAGAATTGAACAGCAGAAGGATCAACAGGTGCTTTTTTGGACGTTGGCCGGTCCTTTGTTGTTGTTGTTAACCCTGGGGCTTGGGGTTTTTCACCAGGTTCTAAGGGTAGACCTGTTTTTGGTTGCGGTGGCCGGCCTTTTTCTTTGTCTGAAACAAAAAAAACGGGGGCTTTACCTGGCGTTGGCCCTGCTTGTGGGGCTGGCGTTTTGGCGCCATCTGCAGATCTATCAAAACCAGGTTTTTGAACTGGGGCTGGAACTTTCTATTGCCGCCGGCCTTTGGATTGCTTATCTTTCTTTTGAATATGTCGGCCATGAAGTGGGCGGTCTAAATGAAAAAGAGCTCAAGTTCCAAGAAGTGCTGTTTCAGGCAGAAGAGAAGCTGGTCAAAGAAAAGGATTTCCACGAAAGGCAGCAGAAGAATTTTAAGTTTGAAATGGAAAGGATGCGCCATCTTTTGGAAGAAAAGACCGAAGAGGCCGGAACCTTGCAGAGCCTGAGCGATAATTTGCATAAGCGGCTTTTGGAAAAAGAAAAAGAGCTCGAGGGCCTGCTCGAGCAGGTTAATCCTTTAAAAACGGAAAAAGAACAGCTGGAAGCCGAGCTTGGCCTGAAAAAAAATGAAATGCGGTTTTTAGAAGCCCTGAAAACGGAATTAGAAGAAAAGACTAAATTGGTGCAGGAATATGGCAACCGGGTTTTGGAGCTGAAACAAAAAGAGCTTTTATATAAACAGCTCAAAGGTCAGTTCGAAGAAAAGCAAACCCTTTTGCACAATACGCGGAAAGCGCTTTTTTTGGCCGAAGAAGAATCGGAAAAGCTTAAAAGGGAAAGCGCCGAGAATAATTCCGAAAGCAATCCGGCGGTGCGCGAACTGGAAGAAGAGCTGGGCCGGCTGGGAGAGGAACTGCTCAAATTGGAAAAAGACAACGGCGCTCTTCAGGAGCTGGTTACCCATTTGACCGCTCAAATGCGCCAGATGGAGAACGATGTTTCCGCCGAGGAAGCGATCGAATTGGTGATGCAGCCGAAAGAAGAAGAAAAAACGGACGGTTTTTTGGCGGAGGCTTTATCGGAAGAAGAGGAAGACGGGGCAATCGAAGATTCGGAAGAAATCGAAGCTGAAATAAACGGGGTGACAGAAGAAATTCCGCAAGCGCAGACAGACGAAAACCGGGATCCTTCTTTAGACCTGGGTTAGGATTTCCGCTCCCTGGGCGGTAATTAAAAGCGTATGCTCCCACTGGGCCGAGGGTTTCAGGTCGGCGGTTCTGGCGGTCCACTGGTTCTCATAGTCGATCACAGCTTCCTTGACTCCGGCGTTGATCATTGGCTCGATGGTAAAGATCATTCTTTCGACAAGCGGGATTTGCAGGTTGTTATAGTGGTGGGGGATCTGGGGCGGTTCATGAAAAGAGACGCCGACGCCGTGGCCGACAAACTGGTTGACCACAGAACAGTTGTTTTTCTTGGCGATTGTTTCAATCAGGCCTCCGATCTCAAAAATTTTTAGGCCGGGGCGGCAGATTTTAACCGCTTCCATCAAGCACTGGTAAGAAGTGTCCATCACCCGTTTTTTTTCCATGCTGATTTTACCGATGGCCACCATGCGGGAGCAGTCGCCGTAGTAGCCGTTTAAAATGGTGGTCACATCGATATTCAAAAAGTCCCCTTCCTGGAGCTTTTCGTCATTCGGGATGCCGTGGCAGATGACTTCATTGGGCGAAGTGCAGATGCTTTTGGGAAAAGGGGGGGTGCCGTAGCCTAAAGGAGCGGCGACGGCCCCATATTTTTGATGCAGATTTTCCGCCAGTTCGTTGAGCTCATTGGTGGTTACGCCGGCTTGGGCCTTTTGACAGAGAAGGTCTAAGATTTTGGCAGCCAGGCGGGAGGCTTTTTTGATGCCGGCAATTTCGGCGTCGGTTTTTAAGATAATGCCGAAGTCCTGCAAATATTTCTGTTTGAGGTCGGCGGAAGTATAAGCGGGTTTTTTCGGATAGCAGCATTTTTTGTATTTTTTGCCGCTGCCGCAGAAACAGGGATCATTGCGCTCAAACATAATTTTAACTTAAGAAAATTGATTTAAAAAAATAATCTTTAAAAGGTTACTGTCTTTTTAATTTTAGTTTAAGCTTTTTAAGAAAAAAAGTTCCAGTTTTTTGGTCTTTTTCGGAAGCGGACGGTTTTCTGTAAATAAAACCGTCCGTTTTGCCGTGTTCAAGAGAAGTTCACGGGCAGAGGGTAAGTTCAGTTCAAAAAGAGGGCGATTCCGTTTAAAAACATTTGTACGGCAATTAAAATTAAAATTAAGCCCATCAGGCGCTGGAGGGCAATCAGCCCCTTGGTTTTTAAAAGCCGGTTTAAGAAGGGGCCGCCGAGCAGGATCAAAAGAGAACAGAACCAGGCCAGGGAAATAGCGCTCAGCATGGAGGTCCAGACGATCTGCTCCGAATATAGGATGACCATGGCCAAAGCGGCCGGGCCGGCGATCAGCGGGACGGCGATCGGCACGATCAGCGGTTCTTTGATCTTTTCCAAATCGGGATCATGCTGCTCCGGGAAAGGGAAAATCATTTTTAAGGCCAAAAGAAAAAGAATGATGCCGCCAGAGATTTGCACCGTATAAAGCTTCAGGCTTAAAAAATTTAAAAAGGTTGGGCCGATGAAGTAAAAAAA
>JBAZHS010000068.1:4627-6702 GCA_041652275.1 Parachlamydiales bacterium | reverse complement strand
TTTTCGGCAAAGCGATCTTTCTTTTACTTTTTCTTCTGTCGCTTTCTTCCTGGATCGTGATGCTCTACAAGATGCGTCTGACGGCCAAGGCCAAAAAGGAAGCTTTTCAGTTTGAAAAGGCTTTCGAGAGCCAAAAAGAGAACATGCTGAAATTGAAAACTGAACATTACGCCGTTTATTTCAACCCCTATGTGCATATTTTTGAGATGGTTAAAGGCAAGACTTTGGACCTTTTAAAAAAGAACTCTTTTTTTACCGAAAACAAAGAAGGGGTTTACCTTTCGACGGCCGACATGGGCCTGATTGAATCGCAAGTAGAATCAACGATTTCGCACCAGACCAAAATCCTGGAAAAAAATCTGTTTATTCTCTCGACGGTGATCACCCTGGCGCCTTTTTTAGGACTGCTTGGCACAGTCTGGGGGATTTTAATTACCTTTACCGGCTTGCAGGCCCATCTTTTTGCTTCTTCCAATAGCGCCGTATTGTCAGGGCTTTCGATGGCTTTGGCCACAACGGTGATCGGCCTGGTAGTGGCCATTCCGGCCCTTGTTGCTTATAACTATTTAAAAAATTCGGTCCGGGAATTTACCAAAGACATGCACCATTTTTCGCATAAGGTGCTGGCCCTTTTGGAAATCCAGTACCGCAAAGTGGAAAAAGAGTAAAATGTCCAGAAGAAAAATTGTTCATGTCGAAGAAGCTGCGGACGAGTCTTTTTTAAATTTGACCCCCCTGATCGATATCGTGCTGGTTGTTTTAGTGGCCTTTGTTCTGATCGCCCCCTTAATCGAAGTCGACCAGGTGGATTTGGCCGGAGGTTCGGTTTTAAGCCGGGAAGCCAAGATCAGCGCTGCTTTGATCAATATTTATGTTAAAGAAGACAATACGGTCATGTTAAACCAAAAAGCGCTTTCTTTTTTGGAGCTTAAAGCTGAGCTGGAGCGTTTAAAAGCCCTTTATCCGGACGAAACGCCCAAGCTTTTTGAAGATAAAAAAAGCGCTTTCGGCACTTACCAGGAAGTCAAGAACATGGTGGAAGAGCTGGGCTTTGCCCGAATGGACGTAATTTTAAAATCAAGCTGAGCTTATGCTTTGGGACCAAGAAAAAAAGACCCCTTCGTACTGGCGCATTGGTTTTTGGGTCGCTGCTTTCCACCTTTTTTTTGTCGGGCTTCTGCAGATGAAGGATGTGGCGGTTTTTGCTCCCCTTAAGCCGAAGCTGCAGGTGCAGAATTTTTATGAGCCCCATCTGGTTTTAGAAACAAAAGCGGAAGCGGAGCTGCAGACAAAAGAAGCCGGAGCGGCTGTTGAAACCGCTGCTGAAAACAATTTGCCAAAACCGGACTTTTCGGCGCCTTTGGAAGCGCCTTTTTCAGAAACCGGGGAAGCTTTGACTGTTGAAGCAAAGCCTTTTCCTTTGGATCAGAACAGCGGTCCCTGGCCGGAGATCCCCCGCGAGGGAAGCGATTTCGAAAAAAAACGGGAAGAGAAAAAAACGGCGGCGGCCCTTGCTGAAAAAGCCCGGGAAAAAAAAAGCCCGAAGAAGGTTTTAGAAAAAAAAGATGGTGAAAAAAAGGCTTCGCCTTCTTCAAAGCCCAGCCCAACGCCAGTCAAAAGGCCGGTTAAAAAGGCCGTTCGCTGGAGTCCCGAATACCAGCAGTCCCTAAAAAAAAGGATCAGAGCTGAGGAAAGAAAAAAACAGCAAAGGCTGGAAAAGCTAAAAAACCTAGAAGAGAGCCTGGCGCAGCTTGGCTCTTCGGCCCGGTCTTCGGAAGCAATGGACTGGAAACAAGCTGAGAAACCGGAGCTTCAGGTGCCCCGGCTGGACAGTGGATCTTGGAAAGCGGCCTTTTCTTTTGAAGAAGGGAATTTTTCCGATTTGCGGCTATCCCAGGCGGAAGAAGAGCAGTTTGAAAAGCTTTTTTTGAGCTATCTGAAAGAAAGCCTGCATTTGCCGGAGATCGGCGAGGTCAAATTAAAGCTGACCCTGGATGCCGAAGGGCAGGTTAAAAAAACGGAAGTTCTTTGGGCCGAAAGCCCTAAAAACCGCCGGTACCTGGAAGAAGCCCTCA
>JBAZHS010000068.1:0-4617 GCA_041652275.1 Parachlamydiales bacterium | reverse complement strand
GGTTTTTTAATGAGCTACTTGAAAAAAGAAAAAAGTTTTATGATCACTTTTCTCAATGAGGATTGAGCATGGCCGTTTTGGATAGATTGCTTTGTTTTTTGAGCCGGAAAAAGTTTTTTCTTGGCGTTTTTCTTTGCTTTGCAACCGGTTTTTTATGGGCTGAAAAAGAAGCCTACGAGGTCAGGCTTGCAATGCAGGCGGACAGCTTAAAGCTGGCGGTGGTGAAAACCAGGACCCGTGAGCCTAAATGGGAAGCAGCTTATTTAGCCCGGCTGGAAGATGTTTTAGTTTTTGATTTGAAAAATGCCGGCTACTTTCAGCTCTCTGATCTGAAAAAAGAAACGGCCCTTTTGACTTCCGGCGGTTTTGATCTGAGCTATTTGAAGTCCTTGCAGGTTGCTTTTGCCGCTCGGCTGGAAGTTGAACAGGACGGGCTTTTTTTAAATTTTTTCGAGGTTTATAAAAACCGTTCCCAGCGCTTGGGTGCTTTCAAGCTCAAAGGCCAGCTGTCCCATGACCGCCGGCTGGTGCATCGTTTGGCAGACCTTTTTTTGGAAAAGGCTTTGGGTCGGAAAGGGATTTTTCAAAGCCGTCTTTTGTATTCCGTTAGAATTGAAAAGGGCGGGAACGGGGCCGAAAAAGACGGGAAAGGATGGCTTTCCGAGATCTGGATTTGTGATTGGGACGGCGAGAACCGCCGCCAGCTGACCTTTGAAAAAAGTTATTGCCTCCACCCGCTGTTTTTATCCCAAGAAGAATTCTTGTATGTTTCGTACCGTTCGGGCTTTCCCAAGATTTACCGCTCGCGGTTTGAAACCGGCCTTTCACGGCCCTTGATTTCTTTGCGCGGCAACCAGCTTTTGCCCGCGCTTTCTTCGGACCGCCAGCAGCTGGCCTTTATTTCCGATGTGGCCGGCCGGCCGGACCTTTTTCTGCAGCCCCTGAATGTTTTCCGGCAAGCGGAGGCCAAGCCGGTGCAGCTGTTTTCTTTTCCCAGAGCGACGCAGGCCTCTTCGAGCTTTTCGCCGGACGGCAAAAAACTGGTTTTTGTTTCCGACAAAGACGGCACTCCCCGGCTGTATTTGATTAATCTGGAAGAAAATGCTGAGCAGAGAAGGCCCAAAGCCGAGCTGGTAACTTTAAAAAACCGCGACAATGTTTCTCCAAGCTTTTCTTTGGACGGTAAAAAAATCGCTTATAGCGCCAAGACCGCCGCCGTCCGGCAGATCTGGCTTTATGATTTGGAAACCAAAGAAGAAAAGCAGCTTACCTTTGATTGCAAAAATAAAGAAAATCCTTATTTTGCTTCCGATAATTTGCATTTGGTTTATAATACGGAAGATAGGGCGGAGGCTGAACTATATCTTCTTAATGTGAATGATCCGAAGCCCATGAAAATCGGAGGGGGGGCTGGCCGTAAGCGCTTCCCGGCCTTCGAACAAAATTAAAAGACGGGGCGGATTATGAAAAAATCAAATTTACTTTCCTTGACAGTTTCGCTTGGTTTATTATTTTTCTTAAGCGGCTGCCAAAAGACCAGCAGCCAGACTTGGGAAAATATTAAAACGGCCGGCAACTATTTACACCGCGGCGTTGATGCCCTGGTCGGCAAATATGACGAGTCCAAGCTCTTGAAAGCGGAAAGCGATTTTAAAGGGCCTGGCGACATGCAATACATTGGGTTGAACGAAGATGATTTGAAAGCGGAATTCCAGCATAGCGACCTGGCGGTAGCGCAGCCCAGGATTTTGCCGGGGGAAAAAGGCTCTCCCATTCCCAGCCTGGAGGCTTTTGATACGCCGGAAGGCCGGCTGGCCGAACTTTTCCGGCAAGTGCATTTTGCCAAGGACGAGCACTTTTTAAGGAGCCCGGAAGAAAAGGCCGTTATTCATCAGATCGCTGTTTATTTAAAAGAGCATCCCCGGCTTTATGCCTGCATTGAAGGGCACTGCGATGAAAGGGCCTCTTCGGCTTACAATTTGGCTTTGGGTTCAAGAAGGGCTAACCATATACGCTCTTTGCTGATCAAAGAAGGAGTGAACCTAAACCGCCTGTTTACAATTTCTTATGGAAAAGAAAGGCCGCTGGTTTTGGGGAATGATGAAGACGCCTGGTCGCAAAACCGCCGCTGTGAATTTAAACTTTACGCTAAATAAGGGGCGGTAATTTTCTTTTAACGCCAGCCAGGGGCTTCCGGACTAAAAAGCTGAAAGTTTTGGGGCGGGGTTAAACGATCAAGGCGCTTCTTTTTTGGATAAGGAGCTTGTTGATGCAGAAAAAAAAAGGTTTCTTTTGCAGCTTAAAAGCCTTTCTGGCTTTATTTTTTGCCCTGGCCGTTTTCCAGGGCTGCTCGCCGATCAAATCGACGGCTGAAGATGAACGACACCAGGCCGAGCTGACCTTGCATGAAGTGCAGACCCGCGTTGATGATTTTTACCATGATTTAAACTGCTATAAAACCGAAATGCAGATTCTGGACGGCAAGTTCCAAAACCAGGAAACGGCTTTGGAAAAGCTCAAGCAAAAGACGCAAAATGACTATTTGGAAAAAAGCGAGAGGCTTTTGGCCCGGATCAAGGTTTTGGAGCAGAAGCTTGTGGCTGTGGAAGGGCAGCTCAAAGAGACGCTTTTAGCGGTTAAAGAACTTGGCGGCCATGCGGAAGAGACTTCCAACGCTTTAGTACAGTACCGCGGCAAGATCAACGAACTGGAAAAAGGCGTGACGATCCAGAACCTCAAAATGGAAGAAATGAAAAAGATCAAAGGGGTCCTGGAAGAAGTGGCCCTGGCTTTAAAAGCCGATGGAGCTGCTGCTGTAATCCACCGGGTGAAAAGCGGCGATTCCCTGGAAAAGATTGCTAAAACCTATAATGTCAGTTTGGAAGAGCTGAAAAAGCTCAATCAGCTTGAAGAAGACCTGATCATTGTCGGCCAAGAGCTGAAGATCCCCAAATAATATGCCCGATCCCTTCTCTCCCATTGGCCTTTTCGACAGCGGCTTCGGCGGCTTGACCGTTTTAAAAGCCCTTTTAAAATTCCTGCCCTATGAGAGCTTTGTTTATTTTGCCGATAATCTCCATGCGCCGTTTGGTGAAAAAAGCACCAAGGAAATTATTTTTTATGCTGAGGAAGCTGCCCGTTTTTTAATGCAGCAGAAGATCAAGCTTCTGGTGGTGGCCTGCAACACCTCTTCTTCTCTGGCTTTGGAAGGGCTGCAAAAAAAACTGCCGATTCCGGTTGTCGGCGTAGTTGGGCCGACTCTTGAAAAACTGAAACTTTTGAAAGTCCGCCGCCTCGGTGTGGTGGCGACCTTGGCAACGGTCAGTTCGGAAGTTTATCCCAAAGGCTTAAGCGCGACGGCCAAAGGCCTTAAAATTGTGCAGCAGGCCTGTCCCAAGCTGGTGCCTTTGATTGAAAGGGGCGAGACCGACTCTTCGGCCCTTAGGGAGGCGCTGAAAAAATATTTGGCGCCGCTAAAAAAAGAAAAGCTGGATTATTTGCTTTTGGGCTGCACCCATTATCCGCTCATTAAAAAGCTGTTTCAAAAGTATCTGGGCAAAAAAGTCAAGATCGTCGACTCTTCGAGCACTTGTCTTTGCGAAGTTAGAAAAAGACTGCTTTCGCGAGGGCTTTTAGCTCCTTTGGGAAACGCCCCTGCGGTAAAGTTTTTTGTCTCGAAAGAGCCGCAGCTTTTTCAAAAGATCGGAGAGGGAATTTTAGGAAAAAAGATTGAAAAAGTATTAATAAAAGATGAAAATTTGGAATGCCGTTAAAAAGCGAAAGACCTAAAGGAACGAGGTTGCACCATGGTTTACAAAAAACGCCTTCTGTTAATTGAAGATGATGAAGATATCGCCGCTTTGATCAAACTGCAGGCGGAGATCTGCGGCTATAAAATCCACGTGGAAGTCGACGGCCTCAACGGCCTGAGGGCGGTTGAGCGGGAAAAGCCGGATCTGGTGATCCTGGATATTATGCTGCCCGGACAAAATGGCCTGGATGTCTGTCGGAAAATGAAAAATTCTTCCGAGCTCAGGCCGATCCCGGTGATTATTCTTTCGGCCAAGGGCGAGGAGCTGGACGAGATTTTGGGCTTTGAGCTTGGCGCCGATGATTATATTTCCAAGCCTTTTTCGCCCCGGGTGCTTTTTTCCAGGATTAAAGCGGTTTTAAGAAGGGGCAAAGCCAAAGAAAAGAACCTGAAACAGATCGCTTTCGGCGGTTTTGTCTTGGAAGTTGATCGGTTTACCCTAAAAAGAGAAGGCAAAGCCATCCCGCTGACGCTTTCGGAGTTTGGAATTTTAAAAAGGCTTTCGTCCAACCCGGGCAAAGTGCTGACCCGCGGCCAGTTGCTGGACGATGTCAATAATGAAGACTCTTTGATTGTCGACCGTAATATCGATGTGCATATTGCTTCTTTAAGAAAAAAACTGGGAGAAGAGGCGACGTGGATTGAAACCGTCAGGGGAGTCGGCTACCGTTTTCAGGAACTCTCCTTGCAAGCCTCCAATGAGGCCCTGTCCTGAAAAAGAGATTGCTTTTATTGGGAAACCCCTTTAATTAAGAAAAATAGGAAATAAAGGTCTTTATTTCACTTGAAGGAAAAACAGGGACAAG
>JBAZHS010000067.1:0-6849 GCA_041652275.1 Parachlamydiales bacterium | reverse complement strand
CAGAAAAAAAACTAAAAAAATATTTTTTTAAACCTGCTCAGCCCTGCTGGGCAGACTTTTCGATGGCCAAAACCGTCTTCTCTCCGCTTAAATCAAGCTCCAGTCCGGTGCAGGCCTTGAATTCGACTTTAACCGCCAAAATTTCTCCGGTAATATACTCAAAATGCTTTTCAAAAGCAGCCTTGACCCGGGAAGTTGTCTGCAAAACCACCTCAATCCGGTCCGTTACGGCATAATCAAGCTCTTTTCTCAGGGTATTGATTTTGTTGACCAATTCCCTGGCCAAGCCTTCCAAAATTAAGGCTTCGCTTAAAGTCGTTTCCAGAGCAATCGCAATCTCGCTGTCTGCTGTGGCCACAACACCTTCCTGGGCAATCCGGGAGATCTCGACATCTTCCGGAGCAATCACCAGCTCCTGGCCTTCAACCGTAATTTTAACTTGCCTGCCTTCTTTAAGCTCGGAGATCATCCAGTGATCGAAAGCGAAAACCGCTTTTTGGACCGCTCCCATTAAAGCGCCGACTTTTTTACCCAAAACACGGAAATTGGGTTTTACGACAAGCTTGACAAAGCTCGTGGCTTCTTCAAAAAATTCCAGTTCTTTAACATTGAGCTCTTCAGCAATTAATTTTTCTTCTGCTTTTAACAAAGTTAAAATCTCTTTGGAAGCGGAAATCCGTGCTTTGGAAAGA
Source organism: Parachlamydiales bacterium (assembly GCA_041652275.1). Lineage (GTDB taxonomy): Bacteria > Chlamydiota > Chlamydiia > Chlamydiales > SM23-39 > JBAZHS01. The sequence goes on along the minus strand of JBAZHS010000067.1, from coordinate 6,157 downwards.
GGCTGGCGGACTTTTAATTTAGCCTCTTTTCTCAGCATATGGCCAAGCGAAACCGTCTTCTGGGCCAAAGCCATCTCCCTTTCGAGTTTTTCGTCCCTTAATTTCTCCGCAACCTCAGGAAAACTGCATAAATGCACCGAAAGCGGCATCTTGGCCGTTCTCAGCTCCTGATAAACCGCTTCGGAAATAAAGGGGTTAAAAGGGGCGCTCATTTGCACAAAAAGCATCAAAACGCTGTAGAGCGTTTCAAAAGCCTCTTTCCTATCGGATGTATTTTCATCAGCCCAAAAACGGGACCTGGAACGGCGGATATACCAATTTGTCAGCTGATCGATAAAACCGATCAAAGGCTCGACCGCCCGGTTTAAATCATATTGGTCCAAAGCTGTTTTGACCTCTTTTAAGACCTGGTTCACAAGCGATAAAATCCACAAATCGATCTTGGCCTTGGGCCTATTTTTACCAGTTGTCTCGTCCGGCTGAAACTGATAAATCTTCGCATATGTGCACAGAAAAGAAAAACTGTTCCAAAGAGGCAGCAGGGCCTGCCTTAAAGTCAATTCCACTCCCCGGGCTGAAAAAGCCAAATCTTCGGCTCTCACAGCCGGACTGTTCAACATGTACAGGCGGACGCTGTCAGCTCCGAAGCGGTCGATCACCTCCGTAGGTTCCGGATAGTTCTTCAGCCTTTTCGACATTTTGGTCCCGTCTTCGGCCAGAATAATTCCGTTGACAATCACATTTTTAAAGGCCGGCTGGTTAAAAAGCGCTGCCGACAAAACGTTTAAAGTGTAAAACCAGCCCCTGGTCTGATCAAGCCCTTCGCCGATAAAATCCGCCGGCAGGCTTTTTTCCGTTTCTTCTTTGTTCTCAAAGGGATAATGGTTCTGGCCGTACGGCATAGAGCCCGACTCAAACCAGCAGTCGAACACCTCGGGGATCCTCCTGTAGGTCTTACCGTTATGTTCAAAGGTCAAATGGTCCAGATAATGACGGTGCAGATCGGTAATTTTTTCTTTAACCTTTTTTTCCAGATCTTCCACGCTGCCAAAAACAATGATGTCCCCTTCTCCATTATGCCAAAGGGGGATCGGAGTGCCCCAATAGCGGTTGCGGGAAATCGCCCAGTCCCTGGCATTTTCCAGCCATTTGCCGAAACGCCCGTCTTTAATATGCTCCGGCATCCAGTGAATCTTCTGGTTGGCCGCAATCAGCTTGTCTTTAAGCTTTTCCACAGCGACAAACCAGGTCGCAACCGCCTTGTAGATCAACGGCGTATCCGTCCGCCAGCAAAAGGGATAGCGGTGGCGGACAGTTCCCAGATGAAAAACCAAACCTTTCTCTTTCAAATCGCGTACAATCTGCTTGTTGCTGTCGCGCACCAGCTGACCGGAAAATTCCGGCACTTCATCCGTAAAACGTCCGTTGGCATCTACCGGACAGACCAGTTCAATATTCTCTTTTTTACAAGCAAAAAAATCCTCTTCGCCAAAAGCCGGAGCCGTATGCACAAGGCCGGTGCCCTCTTCCGTCGAAACAAAATCATCCAGAATGACCCGAAAAGCTCCGGCCGCCTTACGGTCGGCAAAATAAGGAAACAGCGGGACATAGGTCTTGTTGTTTAAATCCACCCCTCTCATTTCCTTGACAATCTCATAATCTTTGGCATCTTTAAAATAGTGCTCCAGGCGGGCCTTGGCTAAAATATAAAATCTACCGGTGTTTAAATCTTTGATCTTCACATAGATCAAACTCGCCGCCGCCGTCAGAGCCAAATTGGAAAGCAAAGTCCAGGGAGTGGTCGTCCAGACCAAAAAGTAGGTGTTCACCTCTTCTTCCAGCTGAAAGGTCACCGTTAAAGAAGGATCGTCAATCTCTTTGTAATTAGAAGTCGCCTCAAAATTGGAAAGCGGCGTGCCAAGCGTCGTTGAAAAGGGCATAACCTTAAAACCCTCGTAAATGAGCCCCTGATCAAAAAGCTGTTTAAAAACCCACCAGACCGACTCCATAAAATCTTTGTCCATGGTGCGGTAAGTGTGCTCCATATCAACAAAGCGGCCCATGCGCTCAACGGTCTTTTTCCATTCGTTGGTATATCTTAAGACAATGCTCCGGCATTCCTCATTGAAATTGGCAATTCCGAAATTTTCAATCTCTTCAGCTCCCCTAAGCTCTTTGGCTTTTTCAATTTCATTTTCTACCGGCAGGCCATGGCAGTCCCAGCCGAACCGTCTAGGCACATGAAAACCCTGCATGGTCTTATAGCGCGGGATTACATCTTTAATGGTTCCGGCCAACAAGTGGCCATAGTGGGGCAGGCCGGTGGCAAAAGGCGGACCATCATAAAAGGAAAAAAGATCTCCCTGCCTGGTCTTTTCCAATGATTTTTCAAAGATTTTTTCTTTTTTCCAAAACTCTAAAATACGCTCTTCCCGCTTGGGAAAGCTCTCTTCTAATGCCTCAAACATAAAAAACCGCCTTCTCTAGTTTTTCCATGATAGCCGTAAGCGCTCTTTTTTTCTATAAAAGCCCAATTTTTTCTCAGTCGCAGGCTTCCAAAATCGCACTCTTGTCAGCCAAGCCCCGGCCGCCCGGTCAAAATTATCCGCCTGCCAAGCTGTCGTCTGTAAAATTTTTTTTAGCTTTTTTCGGACCCCTATTATCCCAAAAAACACTAAAGCTTTTAAAACCAGCCCCTTTTAACTTGGCCTAAATTAAAAAAAAGCTTAAACTAGAAAACCGAACTTGTTATAATAATAAACGGGGGTGTACTGGTTTCGACTTAAAAGTAACCACTCGTTGGCATGCAGAGGGTTCGGTTGGCCTCTTTAAAAAACCGAAAAAAACATAAAAGGCGAAGAACTCGCTTTAGCAGCTTAAGACCTAACCGTCGCGAGCTACCGGTCTTTCCATGATCTGACCTGGAGTTTTGGAAAAGACCGTCATACATCTAGGTGTGGGCCTGGGATTTTTTCATGCTTTTCGTCCCAAGTCCGAGACTTAAAAAGGGTAGGTCATCTTTTTTGAGGCCCGAATCTAGCCTCTTGGATGATTTATAAAAAATAGGTTCTAAGCATGTAGTCGGCGATGTTGGAAGCATTTAAGGACGAGAGTTCGATTCTCTCCACCTCCATTTTGTTTTTAAAAATAACGTCTATCAAATTCATAAATGTAAGCGTAATAATTTAACAATTTTGGCGGAAGTGGTTTTCTTGGAATATATGGATAACCATGGTCACAAATCATTTTAGCTATACTTAGTTGATTCCTGACAATAGCAAGTTCAAAAGATGTAAAGCCTGATTTATCTTTATAATGTAGATCCGCACCCGTTTGAATCAGCATTTGGACTATTTCTTTAAACCCTTGTTTTATTGCTAAGTGTAAAGGATGATGATCATTGATTGTTTCATTAACATTGGGATTATGTTTTAAGTTCGCTTTAATTAATTTAGCTAAATTATTTTTTTTAATTTCCGCTTTATAAAAAGGACTTATTAAAAGCTCTCCCAGGGAAGGATCCTTTCCTCCATATTTTTTGGTAAATTCCATTAATAAGCTATAATCCCCAGCATCAGCTAATCTCAATGCTTTAATATATAATTTACGGGCTTGACTTTCTTTTTGAATTTCATTAGGCCAAAGAGGCATAGAACATTTCCAACCTTTTAAATACCGATCAGCCACAATCCTCGAGAATCGGCCATTGCCATTAGGAAAGGGATGAATTAATACTAATCGATGATGAATTTGAGCTGCCTGTTCCAGAAAAGTCATTTCACAACCATTCTGGTTCCAATAAAAAACATCATCGCACAAGTCTTTTAATGCACTTTGAATTTGATAAGGTCTAACGCCTGGAATGGTTTGAGTAGTTCTAAAAATCCCAGCCCAATCCCAAACATCATCAAACATGTCTTTATGAATCCGTTGTAAATTAGCAACAGTAAACCAACTGGTTGGAGCGTTAATTGACTTAGTTAAATATTTTTCAATGGCTAAAGCAATATTTTCAGCTTCAACCATGTTTAAATGTGCTTGGGTTGTGACCCAAGATATTTTTAAACCACTAATATCATCAATTGGGGTTGCCCCTTCGGGGTATTCAAAATTTTTCATTTATTATTCCCACAATTTTTTACTATTGGCTTGAAGCAATTTTTGTTCTTCCTCTTCAATTAACTCCTGAGCAAATCTTTGATCGGGTTTTTGTTTTTCCAAAGCCATTGTTCCCAATAAATAATTGACTTTTTGCTCAGCTTTTTTACGTGCTTGCTTTTGTCGAACAATTTGTAAATCTTCATAAGGAACAGCTGAAATCAGTAACTTACAAAAAAGTGCATTAAAAATCTTATCTAATGTACGTAAATTAGGTCTAAGTCTTCCCGCTTCAATTCTCGATATTGTGGATTGCGGAACTTTTGCTTTTTTAGCTAAAAAATACTGAGACATGGTTAGTTGCTGTCTAATTAGAAAAATTAGTTGCCCAACTTGAATTTCAGCTTGTGTTTTTTGCAGTTTTTCGGCTGATATAAAAATATCAATAAGTAAAAGTTTTTCTGATTTTTTAGACTTTTTCATATTTTGTACCTATTATTTGCTTTCTCACTTTATAGCATTAAAAATATTTTTTATCAATAAAAATATGTAATATTAGCATAATTATCACATTATTTAATATGTTTAAAGCTATTAAACTTTAACATCTTTTTACACAACAATTTTATTATAAGACATTTAACTTAAAAGCGCTCAAGGTGCTCGATGGACCGAATTTATCAAAACCAATAGTTCTGAATGCGTCTCTCCATCTCCAAAACGGCTCGGCCTGGAACTCTCCAGGCCTTTTTAAACTTGATAGATATAAACTGGTGTTTTTTCGGACACTCTTCTGCATAAATTGATTACATCATCGGGCTTCATCCGAACACACCCTGCCGAAACAGCCTTCCCTATGTTTGCAATATCATTTGTTCCATGAATATAAATATATCGATCATGAGAATCTACTACAGCTCCTTCTGAATCCTTACCTTGATTGAAACCTGGCTGAACTCCTTGCAACCATAGAATTCTGCCAATAATAAGTTTTTCCCCTACATCAGCTTCTGCAATTTCCCCAGTAGATACTCTAGATTTAAAAATTTCAAAAGGTTTAGCCCCATCTCCAATTTTTTCTCCAATAACATGCAATCCTAAAGGAGTTTGTCTTGTTCCTTCTTTTTGACCAACACCGTTTTGGGCTGTCGAAACCGAGTAAGAACTTATCAAGCTTTGTAAAGCGATTAAATGAAGTTTTTGTGTAGTGACATTGACTAAAATGCAAATATCCGTCAAAGGCAAACCAACTACGTCACAGATCTTTCTCATTTCTTCTAATTTTTTTGCATCTAAGCCGCTCCATGAATCAGAAGTTACGCTATCTACTGTACAACTCATAATACTTCCTTTTTAAACCCGAAAGAATAGACAACTTTTTTATTTTACTCCAATCAAAAGTTCTGAATGCATCTCTCCACCTCCAAATTATTTACATGTTTATTTTGAAATAAAAGGGCTTTCCACCTAAACTTTTTTATGTTTTTTACAACTTCTTTTAGTCTTGACAATGAGTATCAACCTCAAATTCATTTAAAGAATGAAATGCGTCGATAATTAAATTTTTTTTCGTAAAAAGGAGAAAACATGTCTTTAACATCTTCAGAAATACAATCCCTTATTTCCGCTTCGGATCAAATGATAAAAGAACAGGAAGCCAGGATAGCCGAACAAGAACAACAAGAAATACATTTATCCAAACAAGCAATGGTAAAATCCGTTTTAAGCGCTTTTGAATCTCTTGCCGTCTTCTTTGCTTTGCTTGTTTTTGCGCCGCCTCTAAACGGCTTTCTCGGCACAGCGTTTTTAACGGCAAAAATCATGACCGGCTTGGGAGCTTGTGTCTTTTTTCTTGATGCAGCACTGCACAAAGTCTAATCAAACAGCCGCGTAAACTTAAAAAAAGCCGCCCAATTCAGACCCTAGACTATAAACATATTACATGATTGTGCTATCCACGGCTATGTGCTCGATCAAGAACGACTAAAAATTTGTCCATGAGAAAACAAAAACGGCTTTTAAAAGCCGTTTTCTAAAAGTCTTAAAAAAAAAAAAAGTT
>JBAZHS010000066.1:0-6923 GCA_041652275.1 Parachlamydiales bacterium | reverse complement strand
TGAAAAAACCAATCCAGCGGAAGAAAAATTTTATGTTTTGGAAAATCGTTTCGCCCAGCTAGTCTTTTCCAACCTGGGGGGCAGCCTGGCAGAAATCAACCTGCCGTTCCGCTCGACTGAAAATCCAGACTCCGTCATCCTCCCCATCGAATCCGATAAAAGCCTTTTCAAACAGGATCCAGCCAACCTTCAGTTCCCCCTGCAAAGCTACTTCCAGCCCGGTCTGAAAAAAATTGCTCCCGAACGAAAAGGCGGCTACTATCCGCTTTTAAGGCGTTCGCTTTTAAAACCGAACGGCGAAATTAAAATCAAAGCCGATCCGGCTTACTATGCTTTAAGTCTGATCGATCTCGAAGACGAGCTTTTTTCCAGCCGGCCGTATAAAGTCGTCCGTTTTGAAGAAAACGAAATTGAATTTGCTTTGGAAACCGGCCGGGGCCGGATCAGTAAAACCTATACTTTACCGAGCAGCGCCTCAGGCCCCCTGCCTTACATGCTCAATGTTAAAATCCAGACCACCCTGCCCTCTTCCCAAAACCTTTACCTTTCTTCCGGCATCCCGGAAGTGGAAATTGTCTCAAACGCCGCTAATCCCTCGATTAAATATCGCGCTTTGATCAGCGGTAAAGAAAAAATCAAAAAGCCCTCGCTGCCGAAAACCAGCGAAACCTTCGATCAAATCGCCCTTGACTGGGCCTCCAACGAAAACAGTTTTTTCAGCTTGCTGATCAACCCGGTTCAGCCGCTGAACCGCTTCCAGGCCCGCCGGATCGACGGCAAAAGCCTGCCCACCCGCTTAACGTTGATCGACTCTGCTTATAATAAATATCCGGCCTCGGCTTATCCCGGCTACCAGCTGCTATTGCCCTTGAATGGGCCAAAACCACTGGAAATGCGCTTTTTCTTCGGCCCCTGCCAAGACACTCTTTTAAAACAGCTCGACCGGGAATATCTTGAGCTTACCGGAAGCTCTCCGGATTATAGCGGCCTCAAAGAGCCCTTTGGCTTCTTTTCTTTTGTCTCCGACCCTTTTGCCAGATTCCTGTTTTTAATCATGAAGTTTTTTCACTTTTTAACCCGTTCCTGGGGGGTTTCAATCATCCTTCTGACCATCGCTTTCCGCCTGATGATCTATCCTTTGAACAGCTGGTCCATCCGCTCAACTTCCCGAATGAACGAAGTCGCCCCGATGGTTAAAATCCTGCAGGCCAAATATAAAAAAGACCCTAAAAGGGCGCAAATGGAAATTGTTCAGCTCTATAAAGAAAAAAAGGTTAATCCCGCCTCCGGCTGCCTGCCCGTTCTGATCCAGATGCCCTTTTTGATCGGCATGTTCGACCTGCTTAAATCAACCTTCGAACTGCGCGGCGTTCCCTTTATTCCCGGCTGGATCGACAACCTAACCGCTCCGGACATACTGTTTTCCTGGAAATATCCCCTTTATTTCATTGGCACCGAATTCCACCTGCTGCCGGTGCTTTTAGGCGTTGTTATGCTGGTTCAAGCCCAAATGAACATCAAGGTTCCTCCCGGCGGAGTTTTGACCGACCAGCAAAAACAGTCTAAAATGATGAGCTGGGTAATGACGGTGTTTTTAACATTCTTGTTTTATAACGCCGCCTCCGGCTTAAACCTCTACTTTTTCTTTTCAATGCTTCTGGGAATCGTGCAGCAATGGCATATGGGTAAAAGAAAACAGATTTAACTATGCAAGCCTGGCTTGATTTTTTAAAAAAGCAAGAGCTGAAAATCGGTAAGGAAGGCACTGAAAAGTGGCTGGCTTCCCTGAAAATTTTAAACTATGATGCCTGCAATCTTTACCTGGAAGCCGAGAACGCTTTTCAAGTCGCTTTTTTCGAAGAGCATCTCAGGCCGCTGTTAAAAACCCAGTTTTTAAACAATAACTTCCACCCCATCCGGGTGCATCTGGCCCTCAAAGGCGCTTTGCCAAAAGCGGATAAAACTTCTAAAAAACCGTTTTTTTCCAAAACCCCGGACTTTAATTTTACTTCCAAAGAGCCGGAGCAGGCTTTAAACTTTGAAAATTTCTTTTTTTCACCCCAAACTGAGCTGGCCTACCGCTTTTTTTTAGAGCTGGCTGGTTTTTCACCGGAAACCAACAGCTATGGAACTCCCAGCGTTTCCGCTCCCCCTTTCAACCCGGTTTTTTTACATGGGCCTAAAAATTCCGGCAAAACCCACCTTTTAAATGCGCTGGCCCTCCGCTTAAGCCAGGCCGGAATCAACTTCTTTTACATTAGCGCTCAAAACTTTACCGAACATGTCGTCGAGGCCCTGCGCTTCGGCGGAATCGACCAATTCAGAAAAAAATACCGCGCTATCGATGCGCTTTTGGTCGACGATGTGCAGATCCTGGCCAGAAAAACCGCCACGCAAGAAGAGTTCTTCCACACCTTTAACTGTCTGCATATGGCCAATAAACTCATTGTCCTAACCTCGCTTTTCCCTCCCTCCAAGCTAGAAGCAATCGAAGAGCGCCTGGTTTCCCGTTTTCAGTGGGGCTTACCGCTGGTTTTAGAGCCGGCCGGAACGGAGGTGCTCTTTAAAATCCTAACGCAAAAAACCATAGAATATAATTTAAAATTAACCAACGAAGCCCTTTCTTTTCTCATCGAACGCTTTCCCGACCCCTCAAATTTACAAAAAGCCCTCCAGGCCCTTATCCTGCGTCAGGAAAACGGACAAAAACCGGAAATCGACCTGAAAACCTTAAACGAAAAACTGGGCGATCTTTTAAACCTCCAAAAACAAAACCATCTGACGGCGGAAACCATCCTCAAGAAAACTGCGGCTCATTTTGAGCTTAGCCCCGCCGACCTTACAGGCAAAGGCCAAAGCCAGGAGTTTTCCTTTCCCCGCCAGATCGCCATCTATTTTTTACGCCAAAAGCTCGCTTTGACCTACCAAAAAATCGGCGCCATCCTGCAAAGGGACCATTCGACCATCATCAGCTCATTCAAAGCCATCGAAAAGCTCTCTTTGCAAAAAACTGAAAACAACTACCGTCATTTGCAGAAAATGGCGGAAATTTTGGAAACAGCTTCTGAAATCGAATAACCGACAACTCAGCCCTCGAAAAGCTCTTCTTCAGACCTGACAGCCCAAGCGAACCCCAAGCCAGACGCCGCTTAAAAAAGTTCTTGTGGCCGCAAAACAAAAAAACCCGCCGGTTAAACTTTAAACCGGCGGGTTTTTCCATCTTAACAGTCCAAAAAAACAAAATTTTTAAATCTTAATATAACCCTCGCCGCCGGACGGTTTGCCGCCACCCATGGCAGGAAGGCCGGGCTGTCCGGTCAAATGGGGCAGGGTAAAAGGTCCGGGCTCTTCGCCTTTATTGATCTTGCCGACCATTTCGCGCCATTTTTCAACGGTTTCGACAAACAAAGGCGCAAAACGGCGAAGGGCCAAAGCGTCAGTGCCGAGCCCCATATCAATGGTAGCATGCAGCAAGATCAGCTCTTCTTTCACAGCGACGCCGACGCCGCCGCCGGCCATCTGTCCGCCGAGCATCGAGCCTTCCAGCAGTCTTTCGTAAAGCTTCAGTTTGATCTTCTCATCTTTGGGCAGTCCGTCCAGGATCGGAGAATAGAGGTACAAACGATCAGAATTGGGCTCAAAGGTGATGTGCAGGGAAAACTCATTGTCAATCCCCAAGATACAGGTGTTGTTTTCATCGAAAACCAACCCTTCCAGTTTAAGCTCTTTGCCGAATTCTTTTAGGTTGGCCTTGGCGTTCTCTATAGACATAGCTCCTCCTTTGGGAGTTAAGACTTTTTTCCAAAAACCTTTAAAAAACACCTCCTTATAAAAATGGAGGAAGCCTTTTAAAAGCCTCAAAATTTACAAATAAAAATAACATAAAGAAAATTTCCTCACAACTTGAAAAAAAGAAAAAGCCCGCGCTTTAAACCCCGTCCCGCTCCCAAGAGTTTTAAAAAAAATCTTTTGGAAGGGACGCTTCGTTCCGCCGTTTTAGATTTTGGCTCCGGCAGCCCGGGCAGCTTGGCAATGCGATCACAAGCGCCTGGCCGATGTTGACGTGGCCAAGGCCGGCCAGGATTTTTTACCCTTCCCTCCATTTCTAGCACAGCTGCGGCCTTTAAAAATAAATCAAAACCGGGCAACGTCTTTAAAGGCAGCGCAAAGCACCGAAAAAACCAAGGCTTTTCAACCCCTCCCGGAAGAGCCTTTCATCCCGTTAAAGAAAATCCTGCTTTTAAACAATGAAAAAGATTTGCTAGACTAAAAAAATCAGATGGAGGCTTTTTATGCTGCGTTATTTATTTACTTTAAGTTTGGCTTTTTTTTTAGCCGGCTGCAATTCCAACAAGAGCTGTACGACCTGCCGCTATTTTGACGACGGTTCGGCAAAACCGACGGTTGTCTTGGTGCCGATGCTGGATTCCACTTCCTACGATGCTCCCTGGAGCCTTTCCGAGGAGTTCTCATCCCAAATTAAAACGGCCCTGGAAACCAATGACGCCCTCTATTTTCCTTTAGACCTCAATCTCAATACCAACTGCAAAGAAAACCCCTTCGGCCAGGACCTACGCTGGATGAAAAACAGTTTTAAAGGCGCTGATTTTGTTGTTTTCATGGAGCTGGTCGAACACGAAGACGTGCCTTTGATCAAAACTGTCAAAGACCCCAAAGCCGTTTCCGAATTTCGCCGAAACGCTTCCAACCTGAACATGGCCATGCGGGTACGCATTGTGGATGTCCGCAAAGCCGAACCGGCCATTGTTCTGCAGGAAATGCTCAAAGACTCTTATTATACGGCCAACACCATTGAAAAAACCGATTACAACCAGATCACCTGGGGCTCCGAGCACTACAAGAATACGCCCATGGGAATTGCCCACAGTGAATTTGCCAAGATGATTGAAGAGAGGATCAACGATTACATCCAACTGGCCAAAACCCGTTAAAAAGCCATGCTTTTTTTCTTTGGCCTGAGCCTTGTGGGCCTGGCCCTCTTTCTTACAGCCAGGCGCCGGGGTTTTTTTAAACGGCCGGAAGCTTGGCAAATCATCATCCCGCCTCCCTTGATCTGGGGCGGGTTTTTTCTTTACTTCGCCCTGGCCTTTTTTATGAGCTTTTTAACCTGGATCCCTGGACAGCTCCGCGAACTGCTCTTACAGCTGACTTTAATTATAAGCCTCGTCTTTTTAACCGGCCTTCACTTGAAAAAAACCGGACTAAAAAAACTTTTAGGGCTAAAAGAGCCGGATCTTTTAAAAAAAATCCTCACTGGCATTTTAAGCTGGTTTGTTATCTTCCCGGCAATCTTTTTCTTTTCCGAAATTGTCGACAGCCTGCTTTCCCGCTTGCATTTGCCCCTGCCCGACCAGGTCGCTGTAAGCTATGTCAAAACGGCGCTCAAAGAACCGTTTTTATTTGCTCTGGCCCTGGTGGAAGTTGTGTTTTTCACGCCTTTTATCGAAGAGTTTTTATTTCGGGCCCTGCTGCAGAATTTTTTAAAAAACCACCTGCCCCGCCTGGCCGCTATTCTCGGCTCTTCGCTGGTCTTCGCCCTTTTTCATTTTGCCCCCCAGCAAGGCTGGGCCAACCTCACCATTATCCTGGCGCTTTTTTTGCTTTCTCTGGCCCTGGGCTTTTTGTATGAAAAACAAAAAACACTTTTCGGAGCAATCGCCCTGCACGCCGCTTTCAATTTATTTACCATCTTGCATTTGCTTTTTTTTCTCAAGTAGTCAATACTTTTTTTAAAGGGGGGCTAAAAAGTGGGGTGGTTTGAAGCGTTTGGCACCAGCGATATTGGAAAGCGCGTTAAAAACGAAGACTCGATTTCGCTTTTGCCGGAATACTATTTTTTTGCCGTCGCCGACGGCATGGGCGGCCACAGGGGCGGAGAAGTGGCTTCCAAGGAAGCTTCCTTTGCCATCCGCCGTTCAATTGAAGAATTTTTAAACCCTCAAAATGCCCGCCATTTAAATTCCCAAGAAATTGCCCGCCATATCAAAAATGCGATCATGCAGGCCGGCAACTATCTTTTTTTACTGGGCGAAAAAGAACAAAGCCTCCGCGGACTGGGCACGACTTTTTCCTGTGTGCATCTGTTCGGCGCCAAAATGACTTACGCCCATTTGGGCGACAGCCGCATCTATTTGCAAAGAAAAGACCGGCTAAGACAGCTGACTTCAGACCATACCCTGATCTCGGAAATTACCCTGCCTTTCCAAAAAATCCCTTTAAACTACAAAAAAATGATCACCAAAGCCCTCGGCTGCGGCCTGAATGTCGAGCCGACCTTAAAACAGGAGCCCTTTTATCCAGAAGATATCCTGCTCCTTTGCTCGGACGGCCTTTCCGACAGCCTTGCCGACAGCGAAATCGAAACCATCCTAAAAGAGCCGCACAGCGCCGAAACGGCCGCGAAAAAATTAATTGAAACAGCGAAAAAAAAGTCCGGACATGATAACATATCGGCCATTGTAATAAAAATCCTCGCCCCCCATGATTTATCTGGACAATAGCGCTACTACCCTCCTGGATCCGGCCGTCTTGAAAGCCATGCTTAAAGATCTCAAAGGCCCGCCCTACAACCCCTCCGCTTCCCATAAATTAGGCCGGCAGGCCTTCGCCCTGCTCATGGCAGCCAGAGAAAAAATCGCCAGCCTTTTCAAGGTTCAGCCGGAAGAGATAATTTTCACAGCTTCGGCCACCGAGGCTTTAAACCTGGTTTTGCGCTCGCAGGTTGGTCCGGGCGGCCATTTGATCTCTTCCGAACTGGAACATAACGCTGTTTACAATACGGCCCTGGAGCTGGAAAAAAAAGGCGCCAAGGTAACCTTTCTTGCGCCCCAAAAAGCCGGGGCCGTCCAAAGCGATCAGGCGGAAGAGGCTATCTTGCAAGCGCAAAAAAACGGACTTCCAAC